>JAILFE010000008.1 GCA_024697725.1 Oscillospiraceae bacterium | reverse complement strand
GTCGGTATGCCGGTCTCGGCGGACAGTGCAAAAAGACCGTTCATCAGACGCAGATCATCCTTTGTTCCGTGGTTCTGCACCTCGATATAATAATTCCCGCTGCCGAACATATCATTATAGAAGAGAGCAGTCTCCCTTGCTCCGTCGCGGTCGCCGTCGCGAAGCTTCACAGCGACCTCTCCGAACATACAACCCGAAAGAGCGATAAGTCCGCCGCTGTATTTTCCGAGCAGCTCCCTGTCAACGCGCGGCTTGCTGTAAAACCCCTCGGTATATGCGAGAGATACCAGTTTTATAAGGTTTTTGTAGCCCCCGGCATTGCGGCACAGCAGAGTCAGATGATAGGGATGTGCGTCAAGCGCGTGCACCCTGTCGGAGCGGGTGCGCCGTGCGACATATACCTCACAGCCGATTATAGGTTTCACACCGCATTTTTTGCAGGCATCATAGAACTCGACCGCCGCGAACATGACTCCGTGGTCGGTCACGGCGACAGCGCTCTGTCCGAGCCTTTTTGCAGCCTCGGGGACTTCCGCCGTCCGGCACGCGCCGTCGAGCAGGCTGTATTCGGTATGCAGATGAAGATGAACGAAGTCCTTCATATGTTCCTCCGTTGGATGCGGACTGTCCGTCCTGTATTGTTTTTTCCATTATACACCTACTACAGAGAATCGTCAAGCAGAAGCTTTTGTAACGCTGTATTCAATATTACTTTTTTGTAAATTAATGATGTTGATTTTTAGATTGTGTTGACGGTCATTTGGCGATATGATATTATATAAATGTGTATGGATATGAAAATACTTGCAGAAGTGCGCTTTCTGTTATACTTTAATGCTATACTGTGACGCAGAATATGCTGCGCCGCACTATCCGGAGATAGAAAATATGTATGATTATGTTCTTTATTTTGATTTAGCCTCTGCAGCTATAATGGTCGTGCTGCTCGGCATATATTTCTCGGGCAAGCGGATGGATACCTTCCGCAGCAGGATGTATCTGTTTATGGTAGTGACAAATATGCTGACTTCCTTCTTTGACTGCACGAATGTCACCCTTACAAAAACAGAGCTCATCAACCGGGATATACTTGTACGTATAAGCCACACCAGCTATTTTATATTCCACCTGTCCACAGTCGTGGCGTTCTATTATTTCTGTCTGTTCACATCGGGTATAATGCGGAAACAGTCCATACTGATGCGTCATGCCTCGCTCATACCGTTCGGAATAGCCGCGCTGACGGCGCTCCTCAATCCGGTACACAATATGCTGTTCACTCTCGATGAATATTCCGGATATCACAGAGGCGTGCTGATATGGGTATTCTACGGCTGTGCGCTGTTATATTTCATAGGCTCTGTGGTGCTGCTCGCAGTCTCCGGAAAGAAGATAAGCGCTGTACACAGGATAAGCTGCTATGTCTTTCTGACGATATCGGTTCTGTTCATCGTCATACAGTATCTATTCCCGTATCTTCTGCTCGAAACGTTCGGCTGTTCGCTCTCGATGCTGATATGCTATTCTGTCATCGAGCACCCCGAGGAATATGTCGATTCCGAATACAATGTCCTCAACGAAAAAGGCTTTGAACGCCTAATAGACAATCATTTCACCTTCAACACCGATTTTTCCCTGTTCTGTTTCAAGCTGCACGGGCTCAGCGGCATGAAAAAAGCTCTCGGCAAGGAATATACCGACGAGCTCATCCGCACAGTGATCGCCTATTTCGACAGGGAATTCCCGAATGACAGCTTTTTCCACTATTCCTACAGCACATTCATACTAATAATAAAAAAGCAGTCAGAAGATGATTTCCGCAAGACCTCCGTAAGACTGCGCGAAAAGCTTTCGTCTATATGGACGATCGGCTCAAATCATATGAAGCTGAGAGCGAGTTTCGGATGCATTAGCTGTCCGCAGGAGATATCCCAGTACGACCATCTGCGTGATTTCATCGCCGAGGTAATGAACCACAAGGGCAGCGACAGCATGACTATAGATGCATCCTGCTTTGACAAGGGAAAGACCGACAGAATGAGACGTCTGCGCGAGATAGTCTCCGAAGCGATCGAAAACGACGGCTTTGAGGTATACTATCAGCCTATCATATCAATGAAGGACAACCGCATCAAATTTGCCGAGGCGCTGGTCAGGCTGAAAAACGAAGAGCTCGGCTATATCTCCCCGGAGGAATTCATCCCTATAGCAGAATCGCAGGGCAATATAGTAAGGCTCGGGGAATTCGTGTTCCGGTCGGTATGCCGGTTCATCAGAGAGCATTCCCTTTCGTCTATGGGCATAAGATTCATAGAGATAAACCTGTCTACAGTACAGCTCCTGCAGAGCGATCTCAGCGAAAATCTCACAAAGATAATGTCCTCATACGATATCAACCCTTCATCAATAAATCTGGAGATAACCGAATCCGCCGAGGCGATATTCAACTCCACTTTCATGGAGAATATCTCATCGCTCTCGGCACTCGGAGTGACCTTCGCGCTCGATGACTACGGCACGGGATATGCCAATATGGAGTATTTTTTCCACCTGCCGCTGAATATCATAAAGATAGACAAAAAGATACTCTGGGGCTCATCCGGAAACAAGCGTGCAATGGCTGTGCTTGAATGCGCTGTCGTTCTCGCACACAGGCTCGGCATCGAGGTCGTGACAGAGGGCGTCAGGACAAAGGAACAGATAGAGCTCCTCAAGGAGCTCGGGTGTGAATATCTTCAGGGATTCTACTATTCCGAACCTCTGCCGGAGGAGGAATTTCTCAGAAAAGCCGGTGAGCTCTCATCGGTCGCAATATAAAGGAGATCATCATATGTCAGCAGCACTCAATGAAACTCCCTCCGCCGAACGCATCCATATCGGTTTCTTCGGCAGGATGAACAGCGGAAAATCATCACTTATGAACGCTCTCGCGGGGCAGGAGATATCAATAGTATCCGATACTGCCGGCACTACCACCGACCCCGTAAAAAAAGCTATGGAGATAAACGGGCTGGGACCCTGTCTGCTCATAGATACGGCGGGCTTTGACGACAGCTCGGAGCTCGGCGGAAAAAGAGTGGCGCTCACCGAGAAAGCCGCCGAAAAGACCGATATCGCCGTGATACTCTTCACAGCGGACGATATATCCGAG
>JAILFE010000007.1 GCA_024697725.1 Oscillospiraceae bacterium | reverse complement strand
GGTATGGACGTTGAAAAGTATCTGACCAACCTGTTCTCAAATCCGGCAGGCACGATACTCCTGCCATGGAATAATTGATAAAGTTTATCCTCGCCATCGGCGAGGATATTTTTGTATCTTATGGGACGCGCTTTATTTGACGCT
Organism: Oscillospiraceae bacterium; assembly: GCA_024697725.1. Lineage (GTDB taxonomy): Bacteria > Bacillota > Clostridia > Oscillospirales > Ruminococcaceae > RGIG4694. The sequence goes on along the minus strand of JAILFE010000007.1, from coordinate 17,861 downwards.
TACTCATAAAATACGCCATGACACCGTACAGATGTCATGGCGTATATTTTTATCCTTCCGGACAAAGTTCCTTGTAAAGTCCGAGATAGAGCTTTGCAGAATTATCCCAGCTGAAATCATTGCCCATAGTATCGCATACCAGTTTGTGCCAGTCCTGCTGCCTGTCGTAATACTCCTTTGCACGGCGTACTGCGTCGAGCATATCATGGGCGTTGTATGTCTTGAAGGTGAAGCCGTTGCCGTTCTCACCGCCCGCATCGCGCACTGTGTCACGCAAGCCGCCTGTTTCGCGCACAATGGGGACAGTGCCGTATCTCATGGCTATCATCTGCGCAAGTCCGCAAGGCTCACTCTGTGACGGCATGAGGAACATATCCGATGCCGCATAGATACGCCGCGCAAGCTCGGGAACGAACCCGAAGGTAACACTCACTCTGTCGGGATGACGCCATGCCATCTCTCTGAAGAAGTCCTCGTATATCTTCTCCCCCGAACCTACAGCCACAAACTTATATCCCAGCGAGAGTATATCTTCAAATACGTATTTTACAAGCTCGATGCCCTTATGGGAAACGAATCTCGTTATCATAGAGATTATAGGCTCGTTGCCCTCCTGAAGACTGAGCTCGTTCAGCAGTGACTTCTTGCATTCAGCCTTTCCCGACAGATCGTTCGCCGAGAAATTCTTAACGAGCAGCGGATCTGTCTCGGGGTCATAGCTTTTCGTATCAATACCGTTGAGGAAACCGCAGAGCTTATACTGCTTGTTGACTAGCGCACGGTCAAGACTGTGTGAATACCACGGATCGAGTATCTCCCAGGCATAACTCGGCGATACCGTGGTTATCTTGTCTGCCGTCTCTATAGCGCCCTTCATCATATTGATGCAGCCGTCATATTCGAGCAGCCTTGTGTGATACATCGGGATGCCCATAACATCATTGAGGACATCCATACCGTACTTGCCCTGATACTGGATATTGTGTATCGTGAATACCGTCTTGATATTCTCATACCCGAACTGGAACTTGTAGAATATCTCGTAATATACAGGTACGAGCGCTGTCTGCCAGTCATTGCAGTTTATGATATCGGGCATCCAGTCGATATATTTGAGCATTTCGAGGATCGCCCTTGAAAAATAAACGAATCTCTCGCAGTCATCATAGAAGCCGTAAAGCCCGTTGCGCCCGAAATAGTACTCATTGTCGAGCAGATAGTACTCCAGGCCGTTGACGCTTCCCTTGAACACGCCGCAGTACTGCTTTCTCCAGCCTACATCGACCGTAAAGTTGGTTATGAATTCGAGCTCTGCCCTAAGTTCGGGCTTGATGCTCTTATAAAGCGGGAGCACGACCCTGCAGTCGCAGCCCGTCTTTGCCACCGCTGCGGGGAGCGAGCCGAGAACATCGGCAAGTCCGCCCGACGCGGCATATGGAAGTGCCTCTGACGCCGCATATAATATCTTGATCATGGCATACCGTCCTTTCATAAGCATCCGACAGGACGCTTGATATACTGTCCCCTGTTACAATAAGCCCGGAGGACATATCACGAAGCGCTTAGCGGCGCAGTATCCCGTCAGATCTCCGCACCCTTTCCGATATAAAGTGGATAATGCTTTGAACCAGTGAGGACTCTTGAATCGGATATCTTAACATTCTTGTCAGTGATGACACTGTCAAGCGAGCATTTCTGACCTATAACAGTATCCTGCATGATTATCGAATCCTTGACTACTGAGCCTCTGCCGACCTTTGCGCCTCTGAAGAGTATGCAGTTCTCGACTGTACCTTCGATGATGCAGCCGTCAGCAACGAGTGAATTCTTCACGCTCGCGCCGATAGCATACTTTGCAGGCGGATTGTCGCGCACCTTGGTATATACAGGCGCGTTCTCCGGGAAGAGCTGTGCTCTGTTATTGCTGTCGAGCAGATCCATGTTAGCCTCGAAATAGCTTACCATGGAATAGATCTTCTTGTGGTAGTTATTATGGCAGTAGCCCATGATATTGTATTCATGCGTCCTGCCGCGGAGTATCTCCTCTTCAAAGCTGTAAAGCCCTCTTGCTGCGCCTTCTAGGATGATATTCTTCAGGAATTCCTTCGATACGATGAATATATTCAGCGATACATTTGCACAGCCGCTTATGGAAGGATGTATCATAACATCATTTATCCTGCCGTCCTCGTTTATGCCGAACACGGTGCTGCGGCGTGCTTCCTCAATAGAGATCACATCTCTCGAATATACCACGGTGATATCCGCCTTTGTTTCGATATGGCGCTCAAGTATCGGATTAAAATCCATTGAAGTAACGATATCACAGTCGGACATGATAACATAATCCGCATCCGAGCGCATGATAAAGTCGCTCACACCGTAGAGAGCTTCAAGCCTTCCTCTGTAGATACCGCTCTGCACATGGCTGAACGGCGGCAGAAGATGAAGTCCGCCCTTCTTGCGTGCGAGATCCCACTCACGTCCGGATCCGAGGTGATCGAGCAGCGACTGATAATTCGATTTGGTGATGACACCGACCTCGTCAACGCCGCTGTTAGCCATATTTGAAAGAACAAAATCTATAAGTCTGTATCTGCCGCCGAACAATACCGAGCCCATCGTTCTTGACTTGGTAAGGTCAGAGATACTATCCTCATGCATATTGGCAAAAATAATGCCAAGAACCTTCTCGTTCATACTTTTTTTCTCCATTCCGCCCTGACAGGGCAATTTCTCGTTCTTCGGTCTTTTCACGCAGATCTGCTGTCAATGCCGGCAGCAGATCAGACATTTTCCGATATTATCTGCTTCGGCTTGACCTCGGCGTTCTGTGATACCGTGATATTATGACCGACAACTGCAATTCCCCAGTCGTCGCGGTTTTCGATAGTTTCGGGTCTTGCTCCGATATGTGCGCCGGATTCAACGACGCAGTTCTCACCGACTATTGCATACTCGACAACAGCGCCCGCACGTATTACCGAGCCCGGCATGATTATAGAATCTGTAACAACAGCGCCCTTTTCGATCGTTACGCCCTCAAATATTACCGAGAAGTCTACTGTTCCGTCGATAGAGCAGCCCTCGGAGATCATTGAATTCTCGACATTGGCTTCCTTTCCGACATATGCAGGCGGGAGCACAGGATTGCGGGAATACATCTTCCAGTCGGGATCGTAAAGGTCGATCGGGATATTGGGATTGAGAAGATCCATATTCGCTTCCCAGAGCGAATCGAGCGTTCCGACATCCTTCCAGTAGCCGTCGAATGCGTATGCAACGAGCTTTTCACCGCCCTTCATCATATCGGGGATGATATTCTTTCCGAAATCCTTTGTGGCGGTCTTGTCGTTCTCATTGGCGATGAGATATTTCTTAAGCTTGCTCCATGTGAAGATATATATACCCATTGAAGCGAGCGTCGAACGCGGCTGCTTGGGCTTTTCCTCGAAGTCGATGATATTGTTGTCCTTATCGGTTATCATTATGCCGAAGCGGGAGGCCTCCTCCATCGACACATCGAGAACGGCGATCGTGGCATCCGCCTTCTTTTCCTTATGATAGCGCAGCATTGCGTTGTAATCCATCTTATAGATATGGTCGCCGGAAAGTATGATGACATATTCGGGATTATATCTGTCTGCGAAAGGGATATTCTGATATATCGCATTTGCTGTGCCTTCGTACCATTCTGCGCCGCCTGCGGTCTGATAGGGCGGGAGCGCATGGACTCCGCCATACTGCTTGTCGAGATCCCACGGCTGACCGTTGCCGATATAATCATGCAGCACGAGAGGCTGATACTGCGTGAGCACACCGACCGTATCTATACCCGAGTTTATGCAGTTGGAAAGCGGAAAGTCGATTATGCGGTATTTTCCGCCGTAGGGTACAGCGGGCTTCGCCATGCTCTGAGTGAGCGCATAAAGTCTGCTGCCCTGTCCGCCCGCAAGCAAAAGAGCGACACATTCTTTTTTCGTATACATATTCAAAATCCTCCTGACAATCTTTTATACTCTGTTTCCTCACGCGGCGAGGATCATTTTTCAGTTCCTTCCTTTTTCGCAGCCTTTTTCGGCGTGCGCTTCCTTGCGGCAGTCTTCGGAGCCTTTTCCGTATTTTCGGACGGTGCGTTCTTATCCTGCGGCGCAGCCTTTTCTGCCTGCTTTGCCGAAGGCGCTCTCTTCTTTTTCGGCTTTGGCGGGATATATCTGAACATCACCGCCGAGAACGGTGCGATATCTATCTCTATAGAATAATCACAGCCGTGCATCGAGAATTCCTCTGCCTTTTTGGTCTTGTTGACCGTAACTCCCGAGCCTCCGAATTCAACATCATCGGAATTGAGTATGAGCTCGTAGCTGCCCTCATAGGGAACGCCTATGCGGTAGTTCTCGCGTCTTACGGGGACAAAGTTGCATACGGTGATTATCTCGTTTTTAACATTCGGATCGGATGTATCTATCCTTCTGAATGATATCACGCTCTGGGTATAGTCATCGGCGCAAATCCACTTGAAGCCGTCCCACGAATCATCATTTTTCCAGAACGCGGAATTATCGAGATAAATATGATTCAGCTTCTTGTAGAACGCCTGCATCTTCCTGTGCGTTTCAAAATCGAGCAGCAGCCAGTCAAGACCCTTCTTGTAATCCCATTCTATGACCTGTGCGAACTCAGCGCCCATGAATGTGAGCTTCTTGCCCGGATGAGCGGTCATATAAGCGGCAAATGTACGCATAGATGCAAATTTGCCTTCCATAGAGGTGCTGCTCATCTTGCCGAAGAGCGATGCCTTTCCGTGGACGACTTCATCATGGGATATCGGCAGTATGAAGTTTTCGCTGAATGCATAGAAGAACGAGAACGTGAGCTTGTTGTGGTTGCCGGCGCGGAATATCGGATCCATGCGCATATACTCCAGCGTATCGTTCATCCAGCCCATGTTCCACTTGAAGTTGAAGCCCAGTCCGCCGATATCGGCAGGCTTGGTCACCATAGGCCACGAGGTCGATTCCTCGGCGATCATCAGCACCTGAGGGTTCCTGCTGAACATCGCGGTATTGAGCTTTCTGAAGAAGTCTATCGCCTCGTAGTTCTCGTTGCCGCCGTCCTTGTTGGGGCGCCATTCGCCCTGACGTCTTGAATAATCGAGGTAGAGCATCGAAGCCACCGCATCAACTCTCAGTCCGTCGATATGGAACTTTTCCACCCAGTATACCGCATTGGATATAAGGAACGATTGCACCTCTCCCCTGCCGTAATCAAATACTCTCGTACCCCAGTCGGCGTGTTCCCTTTTCAGAGGGTCGGAATATTCATAGCAGCAGTCGCCGTCAAATTCAAAGAGTCCGGCTGCATCCTTCGGGAAATGCGCGGGCACCCAGTCGAGTATCACGGAGATATCGTTCTGATGGAATATATCTATCATCTTCATGAACTGATCGGGCGTACCATAGCGGGATGTCGGTGCATAGTATCCGATTATCTGATATCCCCACGAGCCGTCGAACGGGAATTCCGCAAGCGGCATCAGTTCCAGATGTGTGTATCCCATTTCCTTGAGATACGGAACCATTTCCTCGGCGAACTTCACATAATCGAAGGGCTGTCCGTCGGGATAGGTCCTCCATGAGCCGAAATGCGCCTCATAGATGTTCATCGGGCTCTGATAGGGATTTATCCTGCTTTTTTTCTTATACCACTCGGCATCGCCCCATTTGTATCCGTCGATATCGAAATACTTGGTCGCCGTGTTCGGGCGAGTTTCCATATGGGTACCGTAGGGGTCTGCTTTTTCGACGATGCTGCGGTGAGCTGTTTCGATGCTGTATTTATAAGTGAAATACTGCTCGACATTCTCAAGGAATACCTCCCACACCGTAGAATCGCTCATGCGGTGCATAGGAGTCCTGCTCCTGTCCCAGTTGTTGAAATCTCCGACAATAGACACGCTCACGGCATGGGGAGCCCATACTCTGAAGAACACACCCTTCCTGCCGTTGCATTCGCCCTTGTGCGCTCCGAAAAAGTCAAACGCCTCCTGATTGTTCCCTTCATGAAATACAAAAAGCGGAAAATCATAGTTATCCGATTCATGCAATTCTTTTTTCATTGACATACCTGACAAAATACCTCCTTACGCCGTGTTCCCGCCGATAAAAGCGGGTATTATACGCACGGCAGCGATTATCAATGACCGCGCAAAGGCTTTGCTATACGATTTTATCCGTATTTTCTCATTTTTTCACAATACTGCCTTTACAAGCAGACGCTTTGCGTCAATTATCATTCTGTATATATTTTAACAAATTGATTACGCAATTGCAAGTGGTTTAGCTATATTTCTACAATTATCACGTAAACACTTATAGTAAATTGTGCATATTGACGGTAATTATTTCCAATGTAACATTTAATACATCAATTTGCAAGAAACTACTCCTGCCGGGGAAATATCATACGCTGTTCATAATGTACTATAGTCAGCGACATCAGATTTTATATATATGATCTGCAGCGGGTATGATCTTCACGCATACAGCCTGAATACAAGAGCTGTCCTGTCATCCTGACGGCTCTGCTCTGTGCTTTTCGCAGCTATCCTGTCTGCGCAGAGCTGTGCGGTCATATTATCGCTCATTATCAGCCCCGTGATATACTCCCCGCCGTTTGTCAGTGCACCGTCCGAGACCATGACGACCGCATCTCCGTCCGCGAGAGTGACAGAATACGGCAGCAGTCTAGCTCCGTGCAGTACCCCGATCGGGAAAGCACCGCCCTGCACAGTAATCACATCATTCCCAGAACGGACATAGCTCTCGGGAGCGCCGAGCTTGTATATCGTACATTTCCCGGTAAACACATCAAGCTCTGCGATATCGAGTGTCGTGAACATCTCATCCGACGATATCCCCGACAGCAACACATCCGCATAGCCCACGGCTGCCGCTATCCCCGCCCCGGAGAGCAGCATCCTCTTCACGACTGATACAGCCATGCAGCTTTCCTCGGCTGCGCGTGTGCCGCTGCCCATGCCGTCGGATATGATGAAATATATCTTCCCGCGTCCGTCGGGAAAATGCTCGGAATTATCTCCAGATATCTCATCGGTTCCTGACGATGATGCCGTACCGATATCCACCGCGAACACCGGCAGCTCGCACCAGCGGAGCCTGTACACATCTCCCGCCCTTGTGACCACAGGATCATCGAGAGCACGACCCGCGATAACGCTCATCCTTTCGGTCGCACGGGAATAATCCCCGTCGAAGCCTGCCGCTATGAACACCTCGGAATATGCTCTGCCGTCGGCATCGTAGTATACACACGCAGAACGAACGGTCATCCCGAGAGCACGCAGCGCATCCCCCGCTATCACCGAGAGCCGTCTGTCAAAATAAGTGCCTGTATTCGCGGATATACTCCTCAGCATACAACCCTGCGCCGCAAGCTGTCCGCTCAGAGCCGCTGATATGCCGTCAGCGGTCTTTACTGCTGTCCTTCTTCTGCCGGCAGCTGCATATTCACCGTTGAAACAGCTTATAAGCTCGCTCTTTCTCAGACAGCCATCAAGACCGTTCGGAAGTATCTCGCTGTCTATATGTCCGAAACTGCCCACGAGCTCGACAGAATGCACGAAGGATTCCTTGTCCCTCACGGCGGTGCATTCCTGCGATCTCTCACAGCTCGTACACATCCCTTCACAGACTGCATCAGCAGCACTGTACAGGCTCTCCTTTTTCAGCATTATAGAACGCGCCCTTTCTGCATCCTGCCTTATCCCCTCGAAGATATCCGCCGTAAAGCCGAGCCTTGCGGAAGTATGCCTTGTTTCTCCGGAACCCTCTCTGTCCGGGACATCGAAAGAAGGCAGTATCAGCCATGCAGGAACGAAAAAGCATATCAACCCACCGAGCGCGGAATCGGCGATATATTCCGTCACGCCTGCCGGCAGACCGACTGTGACCGCAAGTGTGAGCGAAGAGAATATATAAGTCACGCAGACCGCAGGTTTCCCCTTCCCTGATGCAAGACCGGATGCAAATCCCGCACAGGCTGCAAGGGCTGCCGATCTCCCGAAAACGCCGTCGGACAGCACCATTGCGCAGGCGCAGGCTGTCCCGGCGGCGGCGCCTCCTCTGCATCCGTGCTTCGATGCATAGAGAGCGCACAGAGCACAGGAGAGCATCCGTCCGATATTTATATACCACAGCTGCACACCGCACAGAGCAGAGAGCAGCAATACCCCGGATATCACAAACGGCACCGGGTCGGAATGATATCTTCCTCCGAGCGGCAGACATGAAGCGCGTGAAAAGATATATCCCGCCGCAAGACAGAGAAGTGTCCTGAACGTGAGCGCAGCCGCGGTCATCTTGTCGATGCCCGAATAAAAGCCTATCGCCGCTCCGCAGACCGCATATGCACACGCCGCAAGTGCCGGGGAATATCTCGGCGAGAATCTTTTCCCGATCAATGCTCTTACGATCATAACTGCAGCCGCTGCCGCCGTTTCGGTGAGATTATCCGCAAAACTTCCGTGAACAAGGCAGGAAAGTATCACTCCGGCAGTCCCCGCCGCACAGGATATCGGATCAAGCACACTGACAAACGGTACGCACAGCGGCGAATGCGTCCCACCGAGCCTTGCTCCCGTGAGTATAAATGCAGCCGCTGCCGACAGCACGCATTTGACTGCCGGATTATCCGCCGCCCTTCCGATCATTTCCGAGCAGCGGTATGTATCGTCTCCCGCACCGCTGTAATGTCCCGCGAACTTAGCCGCGACCTGCTTTTTCCTTTTCATTTCCCGTCTTCCTTTCGCACAGAAATACTATAATAGTATAAAACGCACTATGGATACTATTATAACTCCGGCGATATGCGGAAAATAGCGAATCACGTCAGCAGACGGAAAAAAACTGATAAATTCCCGAAAATGATAGAGGTCAGAACCGCTGGATCTCATCGTTTACGGGGATAAATAATACTGCCGCAGCATACCTTTGCGGATATACTGCGGCAGTGCCGGAATCATCGGTCACTACTGCCAAAAAGGGATCAGTTCTCACTGTAGCGGTATTTCTTCAGCCTTCTTCCTGTTATGATACAGTGTGCGCTCCCGGCAACGCCGAGGATAAACATCATCACCGAAGCACCCGAGCCCTTGCCGCTTCCGAAAAGCGCCGCAAGCAGTGGGATGCTACCGTGCAGCTCCATGAACGGCTCGCACACGCGGTCGACCATGATACCGCCGAGGAAAAGTCCTATCGGTATCGTAAAGAACTGGAAAGTATTCCTGCAGGCATATACTCTCCCCTGGAGTTCCACGGGGATCGTACCTCGAAGTATCACATCAAGATTTGCACTCATAACAGGCACCGGCAGCCAGCCTATGATCTGCCCTATGCACCAGAGCACCGGCGATCTTGAAAATGCAAGTATAAAATTCTCGATCCCGAGAGACAAAAGCATCGTGAGATAGACGACTCTCACCCTATCCTTCGGCTTTGGCATTACCGAGACGAGCATACTCCCCGCGACCATTGCGATCCCGGCAAATGATGTGACTATCCCGAGCACACCTGTACCGCCTCTTGGATTCGGTATTATATACCCCGGGAGAACCGCATCAAAGGCAGAAGCTATAAGGTTCACACCAGACATGAATAATATCAGCGTGAACACCATCGGTGTACGCTTTAAAAACGCAAGGCCCTCCCCGACGAGCTTTCGTATGCTCTCCTTTGGCTTGGCATCGGTTCTTGGTATCCTGACAAAGAACGCCAATGCTATAAAAGCAGCGGCAAACGTCAGAAGATCGAGCGCTATCACTATATCCAGCCCCGCAAACGAATACAGAGCCGCAGCGATGAGCGGGTTCGCGACCGAGATCAGCGATCTTGACAGCGATTGAAGAGCGCTCAGTTTCTGATAGCTTTCCTTGGGTACGACAAGTGTCATCGTGACCTCTGATGCGGGCTGCTGCACGGTATTCATAAGTCCCGAGAACACATTGATTGCGTACAGATGCCATACCGCAAGGGTATCCGTCCTGTAGAGCATGAACACGATCAGCGTACACAGCGCAGCCATCGTATCACAAACGAGCATCGTCTTTTTCTTGTCGAAGCGGTCGGTGAGCGCACCCGCAAAAATGCTCATGACAACATACGGCGCATATGAGCATATAGCCAGTGCAGCCGTATCGAGCGAAGAGCCTGTTTTTTCATACAGCCACAGCGTCAGCGCAAAGGATGTTATACTGCTGCCGAGCTGCGAAAGGCTCTGTGTGCTCCAGAGGATATAAAAATCTCTGAGAGCATTATGTTTTCTGTTTTCCATTTTTTCCTTGCTCCTTTATATATAGTATCCTACGGAGCAAGGTCTGAGGATATGCGGACAGTATAGATCTCACGATCGATCATCCGTTCCTCCATACAGTATCCTCAGACCCTGCATGGAGCATAAACGATGCAAAGTATCATATCATTCATATTATTCACCTTCATTCATATAATTGCATACATAAAAGCACACGGAAACTCATTATTAAGTCTCCGTGTGTCTTTATGCAAATGTTTTTCAGGCTTTTTTCTTGTTCGAGAAGATATCGAATGCTACCGCTGCAAGAAGTACAACGCCCTTGATCACCTTCTGGTAATTGGCATCAATTCCCATAAGGCTCATGCCGAGGTTGATTATACCTATCAGAGTCGCACCGATGACCATCCCGAATACAGTACCCTTTCCGCCGTATGCCGATACACCGCCGACAACGCAGGCAGAAATGGCATCCATCTCATAGTTGGTGCCGGCTGTGGAGTTTGCCGCCTGGAATCTGGCGATAACTGTCCATGCGCTGACTACTGTGAGCACTGCCATATTGAGGTATGCGATGAAGAGTATCTTCTTGGTGTCGATACCGGAAAGACCTGTAGCCTCAGCGTTGCCGCCTATGGTATAGAAGCAGCGTCCGACTGTGGTCTTTTCGGTTACGAATGCATAGATCAGAACGATCGCAACGACCCAGACAAGAACTGTAGGCATACCGCCCGAATAACCTATCTTCCATGCGAAGAGGAGCACTACTGCAGTTATCACTGCGCACTTTGCAATGGTCTCGGGCAGAGGGCTGTAATTGTAGCCATGCTTTTTCTTGTTTTCTCTCGATATTATGATCGAAGCGCATATAGCTGCCGAAGCAATCAGACCTGTGACAACAGTCGGGATATTGAGCTCTCCGACAGGTGTTTCAAACAGTTTGCCGGAGAATATATTCAGATATCCCTTCGGGAACGGCGATATAGAACCTGTTGAACTGTTTGCACTCAGCAGCTTTGTGCCGAGTCCTCTGAACGCGAGGTATCCGACCAGTGTTGCGATCCACGGCGGAACATTCACATAAGCTATCAGGAATCCGAGCAGACATCCGTAGCCCACACCTATCGCAAGCATCGCCGCGACAGAGACCCCGACCGGCAGCGATTTGACTACCATAAGGATACCGCCGAGCGCACCGAGCAGACAGATGAACGAGCCGCAGGAAAGGTCGATGTTTCCTCCTGTGAGCATACATATAAGCATACCGCAGCCGAGGATATAAACATATGCATTCTGGATAATGAGTGCGCTGAAATTCAGCGGCTCAAACATTCTTCCCTGTGTTGAGATACAGAAGAAGAGATAAACGACAATGAGAATAAGAAATCTCGAATTGTTCTTTAAAAATGACTTGGCTTTCTCCATTTCGTTTCCCTCCTTACTTCTTTTCTCTCTTGGAGAGTATATCGAACATAACGGCAACGAGCAGAACTATTCCCTTTACGACCTTCTGATAGTTTGCATCTATGCCCATGATGCTCATGCCCTGATTGATAATGCCGAGGAGAGAAGCGCCGATAAGAACTCCGGAGATCTTTCCTGTTCCGCCGTATGCGGAAGCACCGCCGATGAAGCAGGCTGCGATCGCGTCCATTTCATATCCCTGACCGTATGTAGGCTGAACGGATGCCGCTCTTGCGATAGTGAGTATGCCTGCAAATCCCGAAAGCAGACCCATTACGGTATATGCGAAAAGATAAACGAGCTTGGTATTGATACCGGAAAGAAGCGTTGCTTTTTCGTTTCCGCCGACTGCATAGAGATGACGGCCGGGAGCTGTTCTGCTGAGGATGTAGTTGTATATGAGAAGTGTTGCAGCGATCCAGATGAGCGCTGTAGGGATGCCCTTATATCTTGAAAGCATATAGAACATCCAGAGTATAACGACACATATAACAGCATCCTTTGCTGCCTGCGGCGCTACCTTCACGCTCTCGGGGGAAGTGCTGTTCTTCTTTTCTTTTGTGATGCGCAGTACTTCGAGAACGATGAATATCACCGTAACAATGACGCCGACTACCATACACGTCAGATTGAAGTTCTCGTCACTTCCGATAAGATCCGGGATATAGCAGTCTGCGCCGCCTCCGAATGTGTTCAGGAAGGTGGTATTATTTACAGCGACCGCATAGCCGTCGAGCACGACATTGGAAAGTCCGCGGAAGGCGTACATACCGGCAAGAGTTACGATAAACGGCGGCATCGATATCTTTGCTACCCAGAAGCCCTGGAAAAGACCGATCAGAAGACCTGTAGCGAGCATCACAAGAACTGCCGACCAGACATTCAGTCCCGCCTTCATCATCACGGCACCGAGCGCACCTGCGAAACATACGACGGAACCGACTGCAAGGTCGATATTACCGCCGGTGAGTATGCACAGCAGCATACCTGTTGCAAGAACAAACACGTATGCGTTCTGTGAGATAAGGTTATTGATGTTCTGCGGATAGAGTATCTTTCCGCCTGTGCTGATCGCAAAGAATATTATCACTGCGAACAGCGCCAATATCATAGTATATTTCTGAAAAAAGGCTGCTACCTGATTTTTATTCATCTTTACGCCCCTTTTCCTGACTTGAGAATAGCCGCCATGATATTTTCCTGCGTAGCATCCGCAGCCTTCATTTCGCCGACCATTCTGCCCTCATTCATAATATAGATCCTATCGCTCATTCCGATGACCTCGGGAAGCTCCGAGGAGATCATTATGACGGATTTGCCCTGAGCCGCCATATCATTGATAATACAATATATCTCATACTTTGCTCCGACATCTATACCTCTTGTCGGTTCATCGAGTATAAGTATATTCGGTTCTGCGAAGAGCCACTTTGCAAGCAGCACCTTCTGCTGATTTCCGCCGGAAAGATTTCCGACATCCTGTTCTACGGTTGGACACTTTGTCCTGAGCTTTTTCCGGTATTCCTCAGCGACATTGTACTCCTTGTCCTTGTCTATGACGCCGTGTGACGATACTCCGGACAGATTTGCAAGAGAGGTATTGACCTTTATCGACTGTGACAATACAAGACCGTTGCCCTTTCTGTCCTCGGTTACATAAGCAATCTTATGCTTTATGGCATCGCCGGTGCTCTTCTTGATATGCACTTCCTGTCCGTCAAGCTTCAGGGTGCCTGTTATGCCAGTTCCGTAGGACTGACCGAAAATGCTCATCGCAAGCTCTGTTCTGCCTGCGCCCATAAGTCCGTATATACCTACGACCTCGCCCTTTCTGACATAGATCGAAACATCATTGACGACCAGTCTCTCGGGATAGAGCGGATGATGCACTGTCCAGTGATCCACATTCATCCTTACATCGCCTATTGTCGTATCGGTGCGCTTCGGGAAACGGTCCTTTATCTCACGGCCGACCATCCCGCGGATTATCCTGTCCTCGGATATGGGCTCCTCGCCGCGTGCATCGAGAGTTTCCACAGTGCCGCCGTCGCGCAGTATCGTGATCTTATCTGCAACATACGATACCTCATTGAGCTTATGGGAGATGATTATCATCGTCATGCCCTGCTTCTTGAAGCTGAGCATAAGATCGAGCAGTGCTCTTGAATCCGTCTCGTTGAGTGATGATGTCGGCTCATCAAGGATAAGGAGCTTTGCGTGCTTGGCGAGAGCCTTTGCAATCTCGACGAGCTGCTGCTTACCGGTTCCGAGCGTACTTACAAGAGTTTTCGACGATTCGGAAAGTCCTGCCATTTTAAGATATTTGTCGGCTTCGGAATAAGTTTCGGACCAATTGATATTGAATCTGTGTCCGCGTTCGTTTCCGAGATACATATTCTCCCCTATTGACATCTCGGGAACAAGTGCAAGTTCCTGATGTATGATAACGATCCCCTTTTTCTCAGAATCCTTTATCGTATTGAACTTGCATACCTCTCCGTCATATACGATATCCCCTTCATACGAACCATAGGGATATATGCCGCTGAGCACGTTCATCAGAGTGGATTTACCCGCTCCGTTCTCACCGCAAAGAGCGTGTATCTCACCCTCTTCGACCTTGAAATTAACGTTGTCAAGCGCTTTTACACCGGGAAAGGTCTTTGTTATGTTTTTCATTTCCAGGAGTATTTTAGCCACTGTCCGCCCTCCTTCGGATAGTTCACAGCGACCGGCATCGGTCTGTTCCCTGCATTCGGTCTCTGATGCCGTTCACATAAAACGGGAGTGAACGACCGCAACATTTTAAAGCCGTCCACTCCGCATTCATTGGTATGTTGATATTACTTGAGCTGATCCTCAGTATAATAGCCGGAATCTATAAGAAGTTCCTTGTAGTTGTTCGCATCAGCAAATACCGGTTCGCAGAGATATGAAGGCACTGTTATAACACCATTATTGTATGTGCTTGTATCATTTACATCAACAGTTTCTTTGTTGACGATCTGAGTTACCATCTTTACGACCTGAGATGCGAGCTTACGTGTGTCCTTGAATACAGACATCGACTGTTTGCCGGCGATCATATTCTTTGTATTCTCGATATCGCAGTCCTGACCGGTGATTATAGGATACTTGCCGGTATAGTTTGCTGCAAGTGCGTTCTCAACGCCCATAGCCGTCGAGTCGTTGGAGCAGAGCCAAGCATCAAGGTTCGTGCCGTCAGCGTAGTTGGAGGAGAGGATATTCTCTGCTCTCGACTGAGCTGTTTCTGTTGCCCACGAAGGAGTTGCAACCTGCTCGAACTCAACCTGTCCGGAAACTACCTTCAGTTTGCCGGAATCGATGAAGGGCTTGAGAAGATCCATAGCTCCGTTATAGAAATAGCCGGCGTTGTTGTCACCGGGGTCACCGGCTGTGATCTCGATATTGAAGGGGCCTGCAGCATTGTTAAGATCGAGCTGATCTATTATGTACTGACCCTGAACTGTTCCTACCATGTAGTTATCGAATGTTGCGTAATAAGAAACGGCATCCGAATTCATTATAAGTCTGTCATATGCGATTACGGGGATATTCTTGGATTTTGCCATATCGAGTGCCTCGCCGAGGGACGAGCCTTCGATAGCTGCGATAACGAGGACATCTGCACCGTCAGAGATCATGTTCTCTGTCTGTGAGAGCTGTGTCTGAACGTCGTTTGAAGCGTACTGAAGGTCAACTGTATAACCTGCTGCTTCAAGCTCTGCCTGCATATTCGCGCCGTCCTGGTTCCATCTCTGGAGATCCTTGGTAGGCATCGAAACGCCGACTCTTATTGACTTGGATTCTGTTTTGCCCGCATCAGCTGCAGGAGCTGCCGTTGTGTCAGCGGGAGCGGCTGTCGTCGTCGGCGCTGTTGTTCCTCCGCATCCTGCGAGAAGAGCCGTTGCCGTAAGTAAGGTGAGTGCTGAACCGATAATTTTTTTCATGGTTTTTCCTCCTTTTAATAAACCCTGAATAGGATCACGGGACTTGACATCGGAATTTTTTGATTGCCTTGACCCGTCTTTTTGTAAAATACCCTGCCGAAGTCAGACATAGCAAAATGACGATAAAATCGTAGTTTTTTGCCTGTTCGGTTGGTATATTTCACATACATCCAAAGATGATTATAGCATATCGTTTTTAGTTTGTCAATAGAAAATTGACAACAGTATTAAGTAATTGTTCACAAAAATCATCTACGCATTTTGTGGTTTTTTTCAATTATTACAATGATTTCGATTACATGAAAAACAATCACTTTTGTCCGATCATTCCCATAACTGCGCCGTTTGACAAAAATCAAAAATGTAATTGTTTTCATCCGAGCCAAACACTTTGTGAACGTTTACAAACATATAATGTCGTCAAAAACGTTTTAGTTTTGGGGTAATATACTATATATTATTAACAAAAGGTGAAATTACAACCGTATTAGAAAATACGTATTATGAATAAACTGCGTCATATCAGTAAAAAGCAGCGGGAGGCGATAGTTCCCGCTGCAATAATATACTATATTCTATTTAAAATTATACGTATTACATTTTGTAACCAAAGTGTATATCAATGTCTGTACGGTTCGACAAGATGATATATCTTATTGTCCACAAAAGCATCTATAAGAGTACCCTCTGGAAGATATTCACTTGTGTACACCTTTCCGTCAATAAGTATAGTATTGATTATCCCCGTCTTTTCATAGGGTATCAGGAAAAATCCTCTCCTGCCTGCTGCGGGGAGATTGTCGCTGATGCATTTAAGCAGTTCATCAAACCCCGTCCTGCTTTTAGCGGATATCATAACTGTCTTTGAGTCAAGAGGGATATCATCGGTGTTCGTGAGCTTGTCGCATTTATTCAGCACCATTATCTGCGGTATCCCGTCGCAGCCAAGCTCGGACAGGAGCTGTGAAGTGACTCTGGTCTGTTCTTTGGCATCATCGCAGCTTATATCTGTGACATTTATAATGATATCTGCATTTGCGGCTTCCTCAAGAGTGCTCTTGAACGCTTCTACAAGATTATGCGGCAGACGGCTGATAAATCCGACCGTATCCGTAAGCATGAGATTTCTTCCGTCGGGCAGCGTTATCTGGCGCGAGGTGATATCGAGAGTGGCAAACAGCTTGTCCTCGGCATAGACGTCCGAATCGGTCAGTGCATTCAGAAGCGTAGATTTTCCGGCGTTGGTATATCCGACGATAGCCGCTGTGAGGATATTGTCCTTTTTGCGTCTGCTGCGTCTGAGCCCGCGGCGTCCTTCAAGCTCGGCAAGCTGTTCTCCGAGAGCGGTTATCCTGCTGCGGATATGACGGCGGTCTGTCTCGAGCTTGGTCTCTCCGGGACCTCTGGTACCGATGCCGCCGCCGAGACGGGACATAGCGACGCCCTTCCCCGCAAGGTGCGAAAGGCGGTACTTCTGCTGTGCCATTTCGACCTGAAGGCGTCCCTCTGCGGTAAGTGCGCGCTGTGCGAAGATATCGAGTATCAGTGTTGTGCGGTCGATAACGCGGATATCGGTCACAGCCTCGATATTTTTAGTCTGATTTGCAGTAAGCTCACTGTCGAATATTATAAGCTCTATATCCTGAGCCTTTGCCTCCTCTGCGAGCTCGGCAAGTCTTCCCGAGCCTATACAGGTCGCAGAATCGTATGAGGGGCGCTTCTGGATCACCTGCGCCACTGTATCGACACCAGCGGTCTCGGCGAGCTGCTTCAGTTCCTGCATCGAACGCTCCGCGTCATATTCTCCCGTATCGGCGCACACAAGAAAGGCTCTTACGGGTGCATTGTCAATAGTTTCTTTAAGTTCGTTCATATGTTATATCTCCATTGGTTGTGCGGTTTTACGGATAACATTATATCATATCTTATCATATCTGTCAAATTTCCAGACTGCGATGTTTCTGTCAAGCAAAAGTAGGCAACTCATTTTCAAGATTGTCACAACGCACAAAGTCAGAGGTTCAAATCTGTGAAAGATTTCAAAGCAGAGATGCTTTTGAGCCATTTCATCGAAGAAGGAATACTGTGCATTTGCTT
>JAILFE010000408.1 GCA_024697725.1 Oscillospiraceae bacterium | reverse complement strand
GATCCCGACAGAGAAGGCGTGCTCATGGTCGGAGACAGGATGCATGACGTCATCGGGGCGCATGAATCGGGGATAAAATGCCTCGGGGCGCTCTGGGGCTACGGCGGGAGCGCGGAGCTCGAAAAGTACGGCGCCGATCTTACGGCTGAGTATCCGCAGTCGGCGGCACGTATCATACTTTCGGATATATAAGACGCTGATCGCAGGCAAGGTATTAATTTTCTGAGTATAAGGAGTATCGTAAAATGGGTGGATTTTTCGGTTTTGCTTCAAAAACAGACGTGATCCGTGATGTTTTTTTTGGAACGGATTATCATTCACATCTCGGGACAAAGCGCGGCGGTATGGTCGCATATGACCCCGAACGCGGCTTCCAGAGAAGTATCCACAGCATCGAGAACTCTCCGTTTAGGACAAAGTTTGAAAAAGATATCGAGGATATGAAGGGCAGGATCTGCATCGGCTGCATAAGCGACACCGATCCTCAGCCTATACTCATGCGCTCGAAGCACGGCGTATATGCCGTGTGCAGCATAGGCATAATAAATAATGATGAGGAGCTGCGTAATGATTACATAAATTCTAATTCCACCAGCTTTGAGGTCATGAGCAGCGGCAAGGTGAACTGGAGCGCTCTTATCGGCGCGTTCATAGCCCAGAAGGATACGCTCGTTGACGGGATACGCTTTGTGCAGTCGCTCATAGACGGGACCATGTCACTGCTCATAATGACTCCCGACGGCATTATCGCTGCAAGAGATGCAAAGGGCAGGCTCCCCATAATCATCGGAAAAAGGGATGACGGCTACTGCTGCTCTTTTGAGTCGTTCGCATTCCAGAAGCTCGGCTGCACTACATACAGGGAACTGCTCCCCGGCGAGATCGTGAAGATCACAGCCGACGGAGTTGAGGTGCTCTCCGAGGGGCATACCGATATGAACATATGCACGTTTTTGTGGACATATTACGGTTATCCCAACTCGGTATACGAGGGCGTCACGGTCGAGACGATGCGTACCCGCAACGGCGAGATAATGGCGGAGACCGAGATAAAGAACGGCACTCTCCCAGATGTGGATTTTGTATGCGGAATACCCGATTCCGGCGTACCGCACGCGATAGGCTATTCAAACCGCAGCCACATACCGTTTGCACGTCCGTTCATAAAATATACCCCGACATGGCCGCGCAGCTTTATGCCTCAGAACCAGAGCATAAGGAACCAGGTCGCAAAGATGAAGCTGATACCTGTGCACGAGCTCATAGAGGGCAAGAGACTGCTCTTTGTGGATGACAGCATCGTCCGCGGGACGCAGATGCGCGAGACTGTCGAATTCCTGTATGAGAACGGTGCAAAAGAGGTACATATGCGCTCTGCCTGTCCGCCGATAATGTACGGATGCAGATACCTCAATTTCTCAAGGAGCACCTCGGAGATGGATCTTATCGCAAGACAGATCATATTTGAGAAAGAGGGCGAGAACGGCTCGGAATATATCGGGGAATACAGCCGCAGCGATACCGAAAGGGGAAAATATCTCAGACAGGAGATATGCCGCCGCCTCAAGCTCACTTCTCTTGATTTCCAGTCGCTCGAAGGCACGGTAAAGGCTGTCGGACTGCCGGAGGAAAAGCTCTGCACATATTGCTGGAACGGCAAGAAATGACAGTGATCCTTCAGAAGATACATATATTATAGTTTATCACTCATAAATATCGGAAAGGTGTTATACTGATGAAAAGTTTTTCGGAAAGCTATAAGGATGCGGGAGTTGATGTTACCGCAGGATATAAGGCTGTCGAGCTTATGAAAAAGCACGTCGCAAGGACTGCCACAAACGGAGTCATCTCCGGGATAGGCGGCTTCGGCGGACTTTTCGGGCTTGATATGACGGGTATAAAGGAGCCTGTTCTCGTTTCGGGGACAGATGGTGTCGGCACAAAGCTGAAAATAGCTTTTCTTATGGATAAGCATGATACGGTCGGCATAGACTGTGTGGCTATGTGCGTCAACGATATCATATGCTGCGGTGCGAAGCCTCAGTTCTTCCTTGATTATATCGCCTGCGGAAAGAATTTCCCCGATAAGATCGCAACTATCGTGTCGGGCATCGCAGAGGGCTGCGTGCAGGCGGAATGTGCGCTCATAGGCGGCGAGACAGCCGAACATCCCGGTCTTATGCCCGAGGATGAATATGATCTGGCCGGATTCTCGGTCGGTCTTGTGGACAAGAGCAAGATACTCAAGCCCGAAACACAGAAGGCGGGAGATATCGTTATCGGCATTAAGTCGAGCGGCGTTCATTCAAACGGATTCTCGCTCGTGAGAAAGATATTCTCTGTCACCGAGCAGAATCTTGCAAGGCATCAGTCCGATCTCGGGACGACACTCGGCGAATGCCTGCTCACACCGACAAGGATATACGTAAAGGCTGTAATGAAGCTCATAGATACGGTCACGGTAAAATCGCTCAGCCACATCACGGGCGGCGGCTTCTACGAGAATATCCCCCGTTCGCTCCCTGACGGTATATCAGCCAGGATCGACAGGAGCGCTGTTCAGGTGCTGCCGATATTCGATCTTATAGCAAAGACAGGACATATCCCCGAAAGAGATATGTTCAATACTTTCAACATGGGCGTTGGTATGTGCGCTGTCGTTGACAAGAACGACGCAGACAAGGCTGTGGAGGCTGTAAGATCCGCAGGCGAGGATGCATACGTGCTCGGCGAACTTGTTGAGAGCGAAGAGGGTGTTATCATTGAATGACCGGAAGAACGATTATAAGAAGCATCTGTTAATGGCACTGATCGAGGGCGCGATATCGCTGATATGGGCGGTATGCACGATCAATCCGTTTCTTGTCATCGGCTCGGTATGCAGCTGGATAGCCTACAACGGCGACAGCAAGAGAAGTGCAAAGGTCGCGCAGATATTCTATGTAATCGGTGCGGTGACGTCCACTCTGCTCGCTCTGGGCGTGGCGTTTCTCGGAAATGTCGTTTCGCTGTTCAGGGGCATACCCGAGATCGCGGGCGGCGCATTTACGCTCATCGGAGCGGCTGCTGCTGCCGATCTGCTGATATGGCGCACGGCGGTCAATACCTCAAAGGGCATAAAGGAGATCGAACAGCATGAGCATCAGCCCGAAAGCATAGGCTTCTTCGGTAGCAGCGACGTTTATGCGCTGCCCGAGGAGGACGAGGATAAAAGGTGAGGATATGAAAAATATAGTTGTGCTCGTTTCGGGCGGCGGAACGAATCTTCAGGCTCTGATAGATGCCGAAAAGAACGGTATCATCACAAACGGAAGGATAACCTGTGTAATATCCTCCAAGGCTGATGCATACGCTCTTGAACGTGCAAGGCAGAACGGCATAAAGACCCGTGTGCTCGTCAGGAAGGAATATCCCGATATCGCATCCTACAGCCTTGCGATGAAGAACGCACTTGATGAGGAAAAGGCAGACCTCGTGGTATATGCGGGCTTTATGACGATACTTGACGAACAGGTATGCAGGGCTTATCCGTATAAGATGATGAACGTTCACCCCGCGCTGATACCGTCATTCTGCGGAAAGGGCTTCTATGGGCTCAGAGTGCATGAGGCGGTGCTCGCAAGCGGTGTGAAGATAACGGGAGCAACGGTGCATTTTGTCACCGAGGAATGCGACGGCGGACCGATAATCCTGCAGAAGGCGGTCGAGGTCAGAAACGGCGACACTCCCGAGATATTGCAGAAAAGAGTCATGGAGCAGGCGGAATGGAAGATACTCCCGCAGGCGGCGGCGCTGTTCTGCGACGACAGGATAGAGATCACGGACGGGATCGCTCATATAAAGGAAACATCCGTATGAATGCGGAGATCATATGAAAGGGTGTATTTGTTATGGAGATAAGAAAGATCGCAGATGAACTCAACAGCCTCGCATATCACGGCAGAGGTATCATGATCGGCAGATCTGCCGACGGGAAAACAGCTGTAACGGCGTATTTCATCATGGGCAGGAGCGAAAACAGCCGCAACCGCGTATTCGTCGAGGACGGAGAGGGTATAAGGACGCAGGCGTTCGATCCTTCCAAGATGACCGACCCGCATCTTATAATCTATGCGCCGGTGAAGGTACTCGGCAACAAGACCATAGTCACCAACGGCGACCAGACCGATACGATATACGAGCTTATGGACAAGCAGCAGACCTTCGAGCAGGCGCTTCGTACACGCACCTTTGAGGACGACGCTCCGAACTTTACACCGAGGATATCGGGAATTATCCATATCGACGGCGGGAAGATGAATTTCGCGCTTTCGATCCTGAAAAGCGCAGAGGGCGACGGTTCTTCGTGTCAGAGATATACCTATGCATACGAAGCTCCCCTTAACGGAAGGGCAAAGTTCATACATACCTACAAGGCGGCGGGCGATCCGCTCCCGAGCTTTGAGGGCGAGCCCAAGACGCTCGAGCTCCCCGACTGCGATATCGACGCGATGACAAAGCTGATATGGGACAATCTCAACAGCGACAACAAGGTATCGCTGTTCGTGAGATATATCGACATCGCCACGGGGAAATACGAAAGCAGGATAGTTAACAAGAATAAATAAATAAAACAGTGTCAGGATATATCCCTCCGAATATAATGCAGTAAGGGAAAGCGCATACACAGCGTATGCGGATATTCCCGAAAAAACAAGGAGGAATATATCATGGCAACGTTTTATAATCAGGCAACGCTTTCATATAACGGGATCGTAAAAGCATCGAACATTACCTCGGGCGAGATAATGAGCGCTGTCAGCGTCACAAAGACGCCTGTTTCGGCAGAATACAGCACCGGCAGCAGTGTGACCTATATCGTGAATATAGTGAACTCCGGCTCGGTATGCTACGAGAACTGCACACTTACCGACGATCTCGGTATGTATGCTTACGGAGTGCCCAAGGCAGATGTCGTTCCTCTCACCTATGAGGAGGACACGGCAAAGGTATTCGTAAACGGCGCGCTCCAGACCGATGTGAGCGTTACAGGACTTTCTCCGCTCACGATAACGGGGATAAACATCCCTGCGGGCGGAAATGCATCGGTAGTATATTCGGCAGCGCCGAACGAGTATGCTCCTCTCGGCGAGGGCGGAGAGATAACCAATACCGCAGAGGTTAGCGGCACGGGCTTCACTCCTGTTTCGGCTTCTGCGGCTGTATCTGCGGAGAACGCGGCGGAGCTCGATATCGTCAAGTCCCTCAGTCCCGCAGCAGTCGAGGAGAACGGTCAGGTGACATACACCTTTGAGATAAGGAACACAGGCACGGCGCCTGTTACAGCTGATGATACAGCGGTATTCACCGATACGTTCGATCCTGTGCTCACATCGCTCACTGCGACATATAACGGAACACCGTGGACAGCAGGGACGAATTACACCTATGATACCGCTACGGGAATATTCACCACTGCCGAC
>JAILFE010000394.1 GCA_024697725.1 Oscillospiraceae bacterium | reverse complement strand
TCACATGAAAATGTGTATGTTGTCGATGTGGGAGAGGCATTCAAGGGCAATGCTGAAAAATATACGAATATAGGCAAGGCGGATGTTCATCCCAGTAAGGATGGCCACAAGCTCATATCCGAGCTCATAGCCGAGGCTATGGATGCCAACAGCGCTTCCGATGAGGAAGAGCCTGTCGCAGAAACAGAGGAAGAAGCAGCCGAGGAAGAGGCAGCAGAGGATGCATCCTCCGCAGAGGATGAAGCTCCCGCAGAGGATGCCGCAGAAGAGGAAGTTCCCGCTGAGGAAGCAGCTCCCGCAGAAGCACCTGCGTCCGATTCCGTGACAGAGTCCGCTTCAACAGGAAATATGCCTGCAGGGGCAATGGCAGCAGTAGCAGCCGTTGCACTTTCGGCAGCATTCATGACAGTAAGAAGGAGAAAGTGATCTGATACTTTCAGCAAGTCTTATGCGGACAGCAGACTGTCCGTGAAAATAAAGGATGATCCAGAAAATTTACGTTAAGGAGAATTGTGCAGATGTACGGAGATTTGATTGATACCATAGGTTATGTGAGCTCGGTAGATAAGGAAGTCGGCGACGCGATGGGTCTTGAACTTTCAAGACAGCGCCGCAATCTCGAACTTATCGCAAGTGAGAATATAGTTTCTCCCGCTGTTATGGCGGCAATGGGCTCGGTGCTCACCAACAAATACGCCGAGGGCTATCCCGGAAAGAGATATTACGGCGGCTGCGAAGATGTCGATATAGTAGAGACACTTGCTATCGAACGCGCAAAGAAGCTCTTTGGCGCGGCTTATGCCAACGTTCAGCCTCATTCGGGCGCACAGGCAAATACCGCTGTATATTTTGCACTGCTCCAGCCCGGCGATACCGTTATGGGAATGAGCCTTGACAACGGCGGACATCTCACTCACGGCTCGAAGGTGAATATCTCCGGAAAATACTTCAATTTCGTTCCCTACGGCGTTGACGACAACGGCTTTATCGATTATGACGCTCTTCAGAAGCAGGCAGGGGAGATAAAGCCCAAGCTCATCGTTGCAGGTGCGTCCGCTTATCCGAGGACTATTGATTTCAAGCGTCTTTCCGAGATCGCAAAGTCCGTGGATGCGCTCCTTATGGTGGATATGGCTCATATCGCGGGACTTGTTGCGGCAGGCGTTCATCCTTCGCCGGTTCCTTATGCGGATATAACCACGACTACCACTCACAAGACTCTCAGAGGACCGAGAGGCGGTCTGATACTCACAAATGACGAGACGCTCGCAAAGAAGATCAATTCTGCGATATTCCCCGGAACACAGGGAGGTCCTCTCATGCACGTGATCGCGGCAAAGGCTGTCTGCTTCGGCGAGGCTCTGAAGCCCGAATTCAAGGAATACGGAAAGAATATAGTCGCAAATGCACAGGCACTTGCCAAGGGACTGCTCGACAGGGGCTTTGACCTTGTTTCCGGCGGCACGGACAACCACCTCATGCTCGTTGACCTTCGTCCGTTCAGTCTTACCGGCAAGGAGTTCGAGCACCGTCTTGACGAGGTATATATAACAGTAAACAAGAATGCTATCCCGAACGATCCCGAAAAGCCGTTCGTTACGAGCGGTATCAGGGTGGGTACGCCGGCTGTCACAACACGCGGACTCGATACCTCCGATATGGAGAAGATCGCAGAGTTCATGTATCTTGCAGCCAAGGATTTCGACAGCAAGGCTGATGAGATCCGTGCAGGCGTTACCGAGATATGCAAAAAGCACTCTCTTTACGAATAATATTCATGTGATTTGTCCCTTGAGGACATGATCGCGGCGTCTGCTGTACCGCATACGGCGGACGCCGCTTCTTTATGGTGAACAGATGGAAGAACAAAGCAATTATTTTGCACTTGTATCACGGATGAAATATATCGCGCGCTGGGGGCTGATGAAGAGCGCTATCAGCGAAAACCTGAGTGAGCACAGCCTTGATACGGCGTTCATCGCTCATGCGCTGGCGCTGTACCGCAATATCAGGTTCGGCGGGAACGTTGATCCCGAGCGCTGTGCGGTACTGGCGATGTATCACGATGTACAGGAGATAATCACGGGCGATCTGCCGACACCGGTAAAGTATTTCAATCCCGGGATAAAGGCGCAGTACGATGCTGTCGAGGATATAGCCACCGAAAAGCTGCTCTCGGTGCTGCCCGCCGATATGAGGGAGCATTACAGCGGTATATTCACTCACCGCGAAGAGGACAGGGAGCTCTGGGTGCTCGTGAAGGCGGCAGACAAGCTCTCGGCGCTGATAAAATGCATCGGGGAGCGGCAGATGGGCAACAAGGATTATCTCGATGCAGAGCGCAATACTATGGAATCGCTTGAAAAAATGGAGCTGCCCGAGGTCGGAGAGTTTCTCCGCGAGTTCATACCGGCATATAACGCGGGAAAAACGCTTGACGAGCTCATAGGACAGCAGTAAGGAGTATATTTTATGTCAGTGCCTCTTGCGGACAGGATACGTCCTCAGACTCTTGATGATGTGGTCGGTCAGGAGCATATCCTCGGAGAAGGGAAGTATCTCCGGCGTATAATCGAAAGCGGGAATATCCCGAATATGATATTTTACGGCTCGTCGGGCGTCGGCAAGACCACTGTTGCGCGTATCATAGCAAAAAACAGCGGTATGGCGCTGCATAAGCTCAACGGAACGAGCGCGGGGATATCCGATATCAAGGAGGTCATCGCCGATACCGAAACGATAAACGGTGTGGGCGGTGTGCTGCTGTATCTTGACGAGATACAGTACCTTAACAAAAAGCAGCAGCAGTCTCTGCTCGAATATATCGAGAACGGGCGGATAACACTCATAGCCTCGACTACCGAGAATCCGTATTTCTATATCTATAATGCGATACTCAGCAGATGTGCCGTGTTCGAGTTCAAGCCCGTATCTGCAAAGGATATCGTTCCTGCCGTGAACAGGGCGTTCCGTATAATGGCGGACGAGACAGGCACGAAGCTGCACGTCGAAAAAGGGACTGCCGAATATATATCCCGCACCTGCGGCGGGGATGTCAGGAAATCCATAAACGCGGCGGAGCTGTGCGTGCTTGGTGCAGAGGTGAAAGACGGCGAGGCGACGATAACGGTCGAGGAAGCAGAGGCGTTCTCGCAGCGCAGCAATATGAACTACGACCGCGACGGGGATCAGCATTACGATATACTCTCGGCACTTCAGAAATCGATACGCGGCTCGGACGAAAATGCGGCGATACATTACGCGGCGCGGCTGATAGAGGCGGGGGATATCATATCGCTATCACGGCGGCTGCTCGTGATCGCGGCGGAGGATATCGGACTTGCCTATCCGCAGGCGATACCTATAGTCAAGGCGTGCGTTGACAGCGCTATGCAGCTCGGTCTGCCCGAGGCGAGGATACCGCTCGCAAATGCGGTGATACTGCTCGCCACAGCTCCCAAGTCCAATTCCGCATATATGGCAATAAACAGCGCACTGGACGATCTGCGGACGAAGGACTGCGGCGATTTCCCGCGTCATCTTCAGAACAAGCACTATGACGGCGCGGATGCCGAGGTGCGCGGTCAGCATTATCTCTATCCGCATGATTATCCCAATCACTATGTGAAACAGCAGTATCTTCCCGACGCCATAAAGGATGCCGTATACTACCGTTTCGGAGATAACAAGAGCGAACAGGCTGCATACCTTTACAGCAGGAAGATAAAGGGTGAGGAAAAATGAAAATAAGGCGCACAGGCGTACTTTTCCTTTCATTGGTCATATCAGCGGCGCTCGGCGGCTGCGCGGGAAAAGAAACAGTTCCCGCGCAGGGCGATGCCGTGACGCAGGTCATCTCCCAGGCAGCCGAAACACAGACTTCTGCCGAAATTGACGAGAGCGAGCCGCACAAAGCGCATTTTCTTGCGGTGGGCGACAATCTGATACATGATACGGTCTATAAGCAGGCATTAAAGCGCGGCAACGGGATGGATTATGATTTTACATACGCCTATGCCAATGTTGCCGACAGAGTGAAGGCTGCCGATATCTCGGTCATAAATCAGGAGACGCTGATATGCGGCGGTGACTATGAGCCTTCGAGCTATCCGTATTTCAACAGTCCGCCCGAGCTCGGAGATCATATGCTATACATCGGCTTTGATGTTTTCACGATAGCGAACAATCATGTGCTCGACAAGGGCGAGGACGGGCTCAGGGCTTGTCTCGATTACTGGGATGACCGCCCGGAGGCTGTGGTCGCGGGCGTATACCGCGGAAAGGCAGACAAGCGCGATATACGGACATTTGAGGCGAACGGGATAGTTTTTTCGATACTTGCCTATACCGAGAACCTGAACGGGATGTCGCTGCCTGAAAATTCTCCGTTCATCATAGGCAATGCCTATGACTTTGACGGCATAGCCGAGGATATAAAGCGTGCAAAGGAAATATCCGATATGTGCGTTGTGGCGCTGCACTGGGGTGTGGAGAATTCTCCGGAAATAAGCCGGACACAGCTCGATGTTTCGCAGCGGTTCGCTGACGCGGGCGCGGATATAATCATCGGCAATCATCCGCACGTTCTGCGCGATGTGAGGATGATAGACCGGAAGGACGGCGGAAAGACGCTCTGCGCGTATTCTCTCGGGAATTTCATATCTGCGCAGGAGATAGCGCGGAACCTTATCGGCGGTGTGCTCGAATTTGACGTATCGGGATGCAGAAAAGACGGATACGATATAGAGAACGTAAGGCTAACTCCCGTTATAACGCATTTCGAGGACGATTTCAACGGGATAAGGCTGTATCTCTACGGTCAGTACAGCGACGAGCTCGCGGCAAAGCACTGGATAAACTGCAAAACGAAGTTTGATATGGAGTATATCGACCAGACTGCAAAAGCGGCGGTCGATGAGAAATATCTTTATCTTGGCAGGGAGTGATGAGCTATGAAAAGACGCGGATATATTTCATGGGACGATTATTTCATGGGCGTATCGCTGCTGGCGGCAAAGCGCAGCAAGGATCCGCACACACAGGTCGGGGCGTGCATCGTCAGTGAGGACAATATCATAGTATCCACAGGCTACAACGGCTTTCCCGCCGGCTGCTCCGATGATGAATACTCATGGAACAGGACGGGAAAGGACACGAAATACCCCTACGTTGTCCATGCGGAGCTGAACGCGATACTTAATTCGAGCGGACGCTCGCTGAAGGGCGCAAAGATATATGTGAGTCTTTTCCCGTGCAACGAATGCGCCAAGGCGATAATACAGTCGGGGATAAAAGAGGTCGTCTATCTCTGCGACAAATACGGAGATTCGCCGTCCACACAGGCGTCAAAAAGAATGCTCGGTTCCGCGGGAGTGAAGCTGACAAGGCTCACCCCTTCGTCGGAAAAGATCGTTCTTGATTTCACGGATATTGAGTAAGTGACAAATATAAAAACCGCACAATGCCATTGACAGTTTTTAACGGCATTGTGCGGTTTTTCCGATTATATCGGATATGACAGTACTTTATTTCGATGTGTTATTGCTCTGTCCGTGCTCGTATGCTCTTGTTATGACCCTCCCGTCAAGCTCTATGGTGAGTACAAGAGTACCGTTATACAGTCCGGCAGATATGATCTTTGCATTTTGCAGTCTTTTCATCTCACCTATCATGCTCTGCTGCCATTCCCCGTATCCTGCATTGTCGTCCGATGTGAAGAGCACACCGCCGCAGAGCGCGTTCACCTCACACAGAAGCTGTCTCTGTCTGCGCGTCATCGTGGTATCATTATCGCGCAGAAGGAATACGTCCGGGTCGCTGATGAATGCACGGCCGTTTAGCTGCCGTCTGAAAACGGAATTGAGGACGGTGTTTTTTGTGCTCGGTCTTTCACGGTGCATGAGCTGCATATACGGCTTGTCGTCCCAGTCGAGGCTGACATCCGTACCTATGCGGCAGTAATCCACTCTGCCGAACGCCGATGCAAGAGGCACTCCGCAGCCGAGTATCTTTGCGCCGTATGAGTATTCTCTCAACAGTTCCATAGCGTCGCGCATCACCATTCCGCGCGTTTTGTTCTTCGGAGGTCTTATGCACGCGGCATAGAGGAAATCGAGCTTCAACAGCCCGAAGCCCCATATGTTCACGGCGTTATCGAATACCTCCGCGATATATCTTTGCACTTCCTTGTTGTATATATCAAGTGCATAGAAGCCGCTCCAGTTGCCGCCGCATTTTATCGGGTCGCCGTCGTCAGTGCATACGAGCCAGTCCTTTTTCTCTCTGAAAAGCTGTGACTTTTCCTCGCATACGAACGGCGCTATCCATATACCCGGTGTCATGCCCGCATTCTTTATCATACCGGAAAGCACTTCCATAGGATCGGGGAATTTTGTCTTATCCACACTGAGCCAGTCGCCCACCGCAGTCTGATAGCCGTCGTCTATCTGGAATACATCCATTGCGTTCTCGCAGCCTTCAAAGCCATTCAGATCTTCGGCTATAGTATCCCTGCTTATGTTCTGATAATGCCTGTACCAGCTCGTGTAGCCCCATATCCTGTCCGCGGCGGGAGCGGGTATGCCCAGAAGCTCAAAGTATCTGTCAAATACTTCATCTTCGGTGCCTTTTCCGATATACAGTGACAGCCCGCGGTAGCTTTTTTCGGCGATATATCCCGAGCAGTCCTTTTCGGCGGTTATAGTACCGGCGGCGGTATCGGTCTTTATCACCGTGAAGCCGTCGTCCTCGCCGAGCGACGCGATAAGCTGGTATTCGTCATCCCTGTTTCGTATATATCCGTAAGAAAAGCCGTGCAGACAACCTTTTTTCCTGCTGTATTCCGTTATCCTGTAATCGCCGTAGGAGGCGAAGGCGTATTTTTCCCGTATCGGCGCGGGGATATGATCTATGCCGCGCATTGTCTCATTTATCGAATATTCGCGGCTGTCTGTCCAGGACTGATAGCCGTTGAGGAATATCCGCATATCCTCGTCGAAGCGGTATTCAAATTCGGCTGAGAGATGTGTTATCTCGACAGGCGTTCTCAGAGCGAGCCTGACATCGAATCTTTCTTCATCGGAAAGAATGCAGACCGATACACGGCGGTTTTCAGCCGAGGAACTGGTCTTCAGGGTGAACTGCCTGCCGTCTGCGCGGTATGAAAAAGTGAGCGAACGAAGTTTCAGCATTATTTGGCCTCCTCTATTACAGACAGTACCTTCTTTTCATCGTATCTGAGGAACACTATCCCTCCTGCGAGACAGAGCACAGTTGCTATGACCGCTGTGAGACGGTAGCCGAGCCCGTAGCCCGCTTCGCCGTAGGGGACGGTCCTGTTTATCGTTGCAACGCTCGTGAATATCAGCATGGATGCCGACTGACCGATCTTGAACGCAAATGTACGAGCTGCGTAGAACATACCGTGTCTGCTCTCGCCTGTTGCTGCCTTGTCCGATTCTGCGATATCGGCAACGACCGCCTGGGGAAGTACGCCGAGTATAGCCATAGGTACAGCAGCAAGAACGGCTATCATTATGCCGTAT
>JAILFE010000298.1 GCA_024697725.1 Oscillospiraceae bacterium | reverse complement strand
TTCGCGGTGATGTATTACAGAGGACTTGCCGAGTATTACCATGTATCGATAGACAAGCCCGTGAAGGATCTCCCGGAGGAGTTCATCCATGCACTTCTCTACGGCACCGGAGAAGAGAAGATAACCGTCCGCCGCGCCGATATATACGGCGGCGGGACGTACAAACAGCCCTTCGAGGGCATAATAAACAATCTCGAAAGACGCTACCGCGAATCGGGCTCCGAATACAACCGCAATGATATCGAGGACGTCATGACCGAGGAAGAATGCCCCGACTGCCGCGGAAAGCGTCTTAAAAAAGAGAGCCTTGCGGTGACTGTCGGAGGGCTCAATATCGCACAGCTCACGGAGCTTTCCGTTACGGGATGCATAGATTTCTTCAATGATATCGCCCTCACCGACCGCGAAAAGGTGATAGGCGAAAGGATAATCAAGGAGATACGCTCCCGCCTCGGATTTCTGAAAAATGTCGGGCTCGAATATCTTACGCTTTCGCGCTCTGCGGGGACTTTGAGCGGCGGCGAGAGCCAGCGCATCAGGCTCGCAACGCAGATAGGATCCTCCCTTATGGGAGTACTCTATATCCTTGATGAGCCTTCGATAGGACTTCATCAGCGCGATAACGACAAGCTGATATCCACCATGAAAAAGCTGCGCGATCTCGGAAATACGCTTATAGTTGTCGAGCATGACGAGGACACTATGCGGGCAGCGGACTATATCGTCGATATCGGGCCTTATGCGGGTATAAACGGCGGAGAGATAGTTGCGGCGGGCAGTATAGAGGATATCATGAAATGCCCCCGTTCGCTGACAGGGCAGTACCTCAGCGGCAGGAGGAAGATACCCGTTCCCGAGAAAAGGCGCAGCGGCAGCGGGAATTTCATTACCCTGCGCGGTGCGTCCGAGCATAATCTCAAAAATATAGACGTATCCTTCCCGCTCGGTGAGTTCATATGCGTAACGGGAGTATCCGGCTCGGGAAAATCATCGCTTGTCAATGAGATACTCTATAAATATCTTGCGGGAAAGCTCAACCGCGCCAAGATAAGACCCGGAAAATTCGCCTCGTTCGAGGGGCTCGAATATCTCGATAAGGTCATAAATATCGACCAGTCGCCGATCGGCAGGACGCCGCGCTCCAATCCTGCGACATATACCGGGCTTTTCACTGATATACGCGATATATTCGCAGCCTCCACGGATGCAAAGACAAGGGGCTATTCGAGCGGGCGGTTCTCCTTCAATGTCAAGGGCGGACGCTGTGAGGCGTGTCAGGGAGACGGCATAATCAAGATAGAGATGCACTTCCTCCCCGATGTGTATGTTCCCTGCGAGGTCTGCAAGGGGCAGAGATACAACCGCGAGACGCTCGAGGTACACTACAAGGGGAAAAATATCTATGAAGTGCTTGAAATGACTGTCGATGAGGGGCTGGAATTCTTTTCGAGCCTGCCGAAGATCAGCCGCAAGCTGAAAACGCTCAGTGATGTGGGTCTCGGATATATCAAGATAGGGCAGCCCGCTACGACGCTCTCCGGCGGCGAGGCACAGCGCGTGAAGCTTGCGACCGAGCTTTCAAAGCGTGCGACGGGACGGACGGTATATATCCTCGATGAGCCGACTACGGGACTGCATTCCGCCGATGTGCACAAGCTCATAGAGGTCTTGCAGAAGCTCGTGGATGCAGGGAATACCGTGATAGTTATCGAGCATAACCTCGATGTCGTCAAGACAGCAGACTATGTCATCGACCTCGGTCCCGAGGGCGGCGACGGCGGCGGACAGATCGTTGTGTGCGGCACTCCCGAGGAGGTAGCCGCCTGCAAGAAGTCATATACCGGGATGTATCTGAAAAAAATGCTGTGAGCGTGACACCGAAAATCAATGACTGCGGACGGAGGATATCCGTCCGTTTTCTTTTTTTTGACAGAACGTGCATTATCCGGGCGGATATTTCATATTTATGTTATACTGAATGTGATAATATGATAATTTCGTCCGGAGGTGTGAGTATCATGCAGGTCTATCCTTTTGAAGCCGTAAAGCCCGGCGACCCGATGGAAAGCTATTCGCCCGCGATAAGCGCTTACACGATGGCTTTTCATCATGAAGGGATATACGGCGACCATGTGAAAAGGCTCAACGAGCTGGTCAGCAGGAATTCGGGGCTGAAAAATGTCCCTCTTACAAGACTGACATCGAGCTTTAATGATGATGTGCGCTATCATGCAGGAGGGGTATATAATCACTGGGTATATTTTTCAAGGCTCTCTTCTTCCGAAAAGAAGGTGCCGGATGTGCTGCGAAAGCGTATTGATGCGTGCTTCGGCTCGTTTGACAGGTTCATGGAGCGCCTTCTCGGCACTGCGGATGATCTCAGGGGAGCGGGATATGTATGGCTGTGCGAGGACAGATCGCACAGACTGAGGATCGGTGTCACGACACAGCAGAATACACCCGATCTGTCTGCTATGAATCCGCTTATCTGCTGCGATGTCTGGGAGCACGCATATTATCTCGACAGACAGAACAGACGGAGGGAGTATCTGACAGCGTGGAGCAGGCTCATCGACTGGGAAAAGGCAGCATCACAGCTTGGACAGGCGGGAGGATAAGATAATATGTGTGTATACTGCGGAGATAACGCCGAAGTGCAGGGATTCGGGAGCTTTCTGCAATATCTGTATATCAGGAGCAGTTTGCTTGACAGGGTGAGGAATGGGGAGCTTGCCGTAGTGCGCGAAACACCGTCTGAGATAGTGTACGAATGCATGAGATGTCACGACAGATGGACGCTCTCTGTCATGGGGACGCTTCATGACAGGTA
>JAILFE010000367.1 GCA_024697725.1 Oscillospiraceae bacterium | reverse complement strand
TATCTACCTCCTGTTCGTCGATCTCATCATTATCATTATAATCATGGTCATATTCTTCCTCCGGTTCATACGCTCTGAAACTACCGCTTTCAAGAACATCTGCCTCCGAAATGACATCAT
Organism: Oscillospiraceae bacterium; assembly: GCA_024697725.1. GTDB lineage: Bacteria > Bacillota > Clostridia > Oscillospirales > Ruminococcaceae > RGIG4694. Next base: position 2,596 of record JAILFE010000367.1, on the reverse strand, counting down.
CAAGGTTTTTGAGGATATATTCTTTCTGATCTTCATCGGGAGAATCACTCTCACCCTCCCCGATCGAATAATACACAAACGACACATCGACCTTGTCTTTTCCTGTTGACGCAATATAATCAATGTATTCGTCCATATCGTATATGGAATCTTCATCGGGCGCAGAGTCCGTTATAACGGTTTTTTCATCATCAAAAGTCACTACTGCAAAAGAAATGCTCTTTTCTCCGTAAAGTCCGAGAGCCACTTCACTTTCTGTAAATGTCGATGTGAAGTCATCAAAGCTGTGCGTTTCATCTGAAAGGACATTTTTCTCACTGTCCACAACAGGATAAACGGACAAATCACCGAGCCTATCATTTTCAAGCAGGAACAGTTCCCTTCCGCCGTATGTCATGCTGTTGACAACAGACCAAGTACCGCTGAAACCGTCAAGCGTAATATTATTGCTTTCTGTGGTAATAATTCCTGGATTATTTTCAACAACTTTTTCGGTGGCAGGTGCACAAAGTTCAAATACTACACCTACAAGAACAGAATATCCTGCATCTCTGAGCTTCTTTGTGTACTCATCTTTTTTATCTGCCGGAAAACCGCACATCTGCCTGCTCCCCTTTTTAGTGAGGGTCAGACCGAGAGCGTCAGCAGTATTTTCAGCGTCCTTATCATAAAGTTCATAAAAGTCTCCGACCTTATTTATGGTAATCGGACCTTTATCCTCCGGCTGCTTTTTGGTAACCTCTTTTTCCTTTCCGAAGAAAATATCTGAAATATCTTTGAAACCTTTGCTGTCGATATAATGCGCGGTGCTGCCGCTTTCGAGATTCAGTACGATAATATCACTTACGCTTGCAGAATGTCCGTTGAAATCATCGGGAAGATCAATGTTGAATTTTTCAAAGATACCGTCAAGTTTATCGGGAGATCCGATCATCGAAAGATCGCCGGTATAGACTTTATCATAGTTATCACGGCTTATCTTCTGTCCGAACTTATCGAGTTGGTCTGTACTTGCCCAGCGGTAATCACGGTATTCGCTGCCCTGCTTAACCTGATATATCTCAAATGTCGGACGGAACACAGACTTAACCGGTTCTTCATCTATGCCATGTTCCTCGTCCCATGCAATACGGCGCTCCCTTTCCGCAATATCTTCGAGAAGTATGTATTTACCCCCGGATACCAGCCTTGTGATACGTTTTGCGACCTCGTTCCACTTCATAAAAACTTCGCAGCCGGTCTTCTTGAGCGAAATACCTTTCGCATCGTGGTTTTCATCAAAACCCGTCCAGCTTATACCGCCTATACCGTATTCTTTTTTCAGAAATTCTATCTTCTCTTTCTCGGTATGATTTTCGGAGAAGAAATCACTGATACGGAGTTTTCCGTTCTCAACACCGCTGCCTCTTGTCACAAGCAGGCGGTCTTTTTCGTCCTCCGTGATAAAAAAACGCATATCTATACTGAAATCCTTCTGCGCCTCGAAATCCTTATGTTCACCAAGCAAACCCTTGATTCTTTCAAGGACTTCATCAGGAGTATAAAAACGTGACCGCAAAATATCCTTATTTTCTTTGCAGCGTTCCGAAAGCTCTGTAAGTCCTTTTTCGGCATTCATAAGAAACTCTCTGTTTTTCAGTGCTTCGGAGATACGAGCCTTGCTTTCGGGATATCCGCCGCGGAAATAGCTTTCCGGAATGAAATACTCTACACCCTCAGACAGATTACGGTGCAGCTCCCATAGATCGCCCGCTGTCTTATCCCTATAGTATTCGGGGACATTGTCGATTATCTCCTGCGAGCAATACCGTCCTTCATCAAGCAGCTTTGCAATTCTTTCCGCAGCCTCTTCCCAACTGATATGAGCACGGCTGCCTGTCGGGAATGCCGTTTCCGACATACCGATGCTTATACCCTCGCTGCGGAACCATGCAGATATCCGCTGTTCGGAGTATTCATCGAATATGTATCCCCTGCCGTTTCCGATAGCATCTCTTCCTGCAAATTCCTTTTTCAGAAATTCAGCATTTTCGGCTGTGGGTCTGCCCATAGAAAACTGATATACGATACGTTCAAGGCTTTCAGGTTCACTGCTGCCGCATTGCAGAATATGGTCAACCATAGCCTGATCCGGTGAATTATGTGTTGTAAATTCGCTTTTTACACCAAAGGGAGAATCAGGCATTGCAGAAGTTTCTATCTCGCGCTTTGCGTCACTGTCTATATCAAGATCAACAGTCTTTATGCTGATGTTTTCATTACTGCGCTCTCCCTCCGGAATACCGCCTTTACCGTTATTTACAGTATAGATCTTCGCCGTTTCAGAATCCAGATCGACCTCGACGGAATTTGTAAACTCGGCACTCTGCTGTATCTCGGCATACTCGCTCTCACTTATCCTGCCGGCATCATTCATCTCTGACAATTCCGAAAATGTTTTTCCCGATTCAATATCAGAAATTATTTCATCAACAGATTTATCGGTCTTAAAAAATCTCTGTTCGCCATTCTGACTTACAGAGAATAAAGCCTGTCCCTTGATTACCGGTTTCCCCTGTGAAATTGCTTCTTCACGTTTTTCCCAATATTCGGGATA
>JAILFE010000342.1 GCA_024697725.1 Oscillospiraceae bacterium | reverse complement strand
AAATTGAATACGTTCTTTTCATACTCTGCGAGCTGTTCCTTCGGGACGCCCTCCGTTACCATTAGTCTGTCAAAATCGTCAAGCAGCTTTATGAAATCCTTGTGGGATGAATAAAGCAGCGTGAACATCCGTATCAGCCTGTCGAGCCTTTCTATGCCGCTCAGTGAGGAAAGCTCCTCTTCGCGGAAGCGTTCCTCAAAGAGCCTTCCGAGGTCGTTCCAGAGGTATGATACCGCTTCTATCGCTATTATTGTCTTTGTGCCGAAATACCTGTACAGCGTCGCGACTCCGACACCGCAGTCATCGGCGATATCGGTCATGCGCACATTGTCAAGACCTTTTTCGAGGAAAAGCCGCGCAGCCGACGCAACAGCGAGCTCTTCTCTCCTGGTCCTTATCGCCTGTGCGGAAAGATCATATTTTTTTTCATTTTCCACTTGACAAACCTCCGATTATGTGATAGACTAACTATCAGATGATAGTTATCATATCTCTCTGATAGTTAGTCTATCAGACTTTTGATGATTTGTCAAGTACTTTTTAAGAAAAAACCATTTTTTATTTTAAAAGGAGCTTTGATACTATGAAAAAGATATTCGGAAACCAGATCCCTGAAAGCGTATACCGCAAGGCTCTCGGCAATAAGGAAAAGTATATCCGCAAATACGGAGATGATTCGCAGACGGAATATCATCTTTCGGCAGAAAATGTCCCCGCTGTCGGGGATATATGGAATGTCCGCGGACTTCGCTTTTCGGACAGCAGTGAAGTCGCCTTTGATGAAAAAAGCATAGTTATCGGCAATATACGCATGGGCTTCGGGCATTACCGCATATCTATGGCTATCGCATCGGCGGCGCACGCTATGGGATATGATCCGTACTGGTTCGATCTGCATTCCCTGAATGATTCTGTATGCGGCAAGGTGATAGCGGAGCAGAACAAGCTCTATTCAATGGGCTCCAGACTTTCGCAGCAGGTGCCGCTGTTCAATAAAACTGTATGGGAACCCCTCAACAGCGAGGGTTTCAGGCAGCTTTCCTACAACTGTTCCGACCAGCTGACAGCTGAGCTCATGACGCCTGTGTTCAGGGATATACCCCGCGATATACCGTTCATAGCTGCTCATGTGTGGCCTGCTCAGGCGGCGGTACACGCAGGACTTGAAAATGTGATAAATGTGATACCCGACAACTGGCCTATGGCGCTGCATCTTGCCGAGGGCTCGCTGCATACTGTCCAGACGCCCTCCGCATATATGGGATACCGTATGCTCAGGGGAATGGACAAGGACAATATCCTCCTGCCGATGCCGGAGAAGGATATCGAATACACGGGACACTACATCGACGCGGAGCTTGTTGATAATATAGAAAAGGACAATGCCGAAAGACTGCGCCGCAGAGAGAACGGCAGTCCGATGCGCTGGCTCATGTCGGTAGGCGGTGCGGGCGCCCAGAAGGAGATATTCGTATCCGTGATACACAAGCTCATCCCGTATATAAGGAAAAAGCAGGCAACGCTGCTTATAAATGTGGGAGATCATATGGATGTGTGGGAGGATATCAAGAAGGCTATCCCGAATATCGGCAGGATAACAAGGGAGCATTTCGATGATTTCGGCAGGACAAAGGCATTTGCTGAAAAAGCGCTCGGAAAAGAGATATACGGAATACACGCCTTCTGTCACAGTGATATATTTGCTGCGGTATATACGACAAATCTCCTTATACGCTGCTGTGATGTGCTTATCACGAAGCCCGGAGAGCTTTCGTTCTATCCCGTTCCGAAGCTGATGATAAAGCGCGTCGGCGGACACGAAGCATGGGGCGCGATAAGAGCGGCAGAGATAGGCGACGGCACCTACGAGCTCGACACTCCCGCGCAGACCTGCGCCGTTATCGGGGAGATGCAGCAGAGCGACGATTTCCTCAGACTTATGTGCCGCAGTATATCCGATGCGAACAAGACGGGGATATATAACGGTGCATACAATGTCATAAAGCTTGCGGAAAAACGCCGCGGATAATATAAAGGCAGCGGCTCGTATCCTGTGTGATACGAGCCGCTGTATTTTTATGTATCAGTATAATCATCTAAGCGGGATAAATACGGTAACTTCGGTCATACTGCCTTCTGTCCTCATGCGGATATCGCCGCCGAGCTGTCTGGCGATGAACCGCGCCTCGAAAAGACCGATGCCGCTCCCTCTGACCTCAGAGGAATTCGATCCGCGCCACATACTTTTGAACACGAACGGGAGCTCCTGTTCCTGGAGCGGTGTGCCGCTGTTCGATACCGTGAAGAAATGTCCTTCCTCGTTTTTTTCAAACGTAAGAGCGATGCCTGTGCCGTCACCGTATTTTATCGCATTGTCCATGAGCTGGCGCATTATCCTCAGCACGCCGTCAAGATCGCTGTTCACGATCGGGTCGCCGCTGCGCTTTACCGTGAAGGGTATGCGTCCGACCGAGAGGCGTTCCTTGTATTCCTCGCAAAGCTGCTTTTCGATCCTGCTCGTATAGAATGGCTGTTTATCGGGGTCGTATTCGATGATCGCTGTTGATCTTTCGTCTATGACGCGGTTGACGAGATGCTCGATCTCATCGGCATTCTTCTCGATCTTTCCGGCAAGGTGTGCATCTGTTTCATTTATGCTCCCGTCGGGGGAGTAAAGCCCGGTCGAGATAGCCTCGGAAAGCAGCTTGATGCTTGCGGCGGGCGTCTTTATCCCGTGGACGAGCGCGGTCACGGTCTGTTCTCTTTCGGCAGAGAGTCTGCCGAGGGTCTGTCTGTCGGAATCGAGTTTGTCCGCGAGCATATTCATTCCCCAGATATACCTTGCGAATATACTGTTTTTCTCTGCGGTGAGCTTTTCGGCAAGGATACCTTTCGAGAGCTTTTCGGGATAATCGGACAGCTTTTGCAGCGGTATCAGTATGCGTATGTACAGCCATATGATAAGTATCAGTATGAATGCGGCGCATACGGCAAAGGATATGTTCATGATACGGAGCATATCGGCATAGATAGGGTCGGAAAAGGAGTATTCCGCAACGGCTGTCAGTACGCCGTCGGTGTATATGCCGTTTATCTGCGTTTCACGGTCGGCATTTATCCTCACATTCCCGTCGAGCGGTATTATCCTGACACCGGTCGGGCAGTTTTCTTTGCCGTAGAGCGATTCCCATTCCTGCCGCCTTGAATAGAATACCTGCTCTGTCAGAGCATCTGTATCGAGCGTGCCCGAAAGATCGCTCAGCTCTTCCGTTATGCGTCCGGTCACGACATTCCGGGCTCTGCTCTGTCTGTTTATCGTCGAGTGCGCGTATATATCCCCGATGACTGCAAGTATTATCATGCAGCAGAGCACAAGGCAGAGGGTCTTGAGCATCCGCTTCATCTGTCGTCTCCGAAGCGGTAGCCCACTTTATATACCGTGTTTATGAGCGTGGGATTTTTGGGATCGTCCTCTATCTTTGCCTTAAGCCAGCTTATGTATACGCTCAGTGACGACAGCTCGCTGAAGCAGTCGGCTCCCCATACCGCATTGAATATCTTTTCTCGTTCGAGAGTCTGCCCCTTGTGCTCCATAAGATATACGAGCAGATCGAATTCCTTTCCCTTGACGGGTATCTCGGCGCCGTTCTTGTATACGCGCCTAGCGCCGACATCTGCTGTGATGCCGCAGACGGAGAGTATATCCTTTTCTGCGGTATCATAGGTGCGGCGCATAACTGCTTTTATCTTTGAGGTCAGAACGGGTATCGAGAAGGGTTTATCTACAAAATCATCGGCGCCTATATCCATTCCGAGTATCTTGCTCTCATCGTCGGTCTTTGCACTCATCATTATAACGGGTATATTCCGGCTGCGTCGTATCTCGCCGAGAGCGTCATAGCCGCTTTTCCCGGGCAGCATCAGATCAAGCAGCAGAAGGCGGAACATCTCGTTTTCGAGAAGTGTCAGCCCTTCCTCTGCGCTTGCGGCGCGTCTGACAGAATATCCTTCCCTTATGAGGAAATCGGATATCAGCCCTGCAAGCTCCTCATTGTCGTCGATTATAAGAATATCTGTCATAAACGCTCCTTATCCGTAAGAATATGCTCCTGCATATTCTCCCGGGACTGTTTCTTATGTATCAATAATGTCCTATATCGGTGAACACGACATCATCCGTAAGTCCGTCGGCAGGTGTGAATGCGACCTGCACCCTGCCTGTGCTGTAGTCTGTGATTATTATCTGCGATGTTCCCTGATTGCGCACATTCATGACCTGTGCCTCACCTTTTTTCATGCCCTGCTTTACCTGCTCGCAGGTGAGGACGGTCTTCAGGAGCGCAGGGTCGAATTTGTCATGAGATGACACCCAAGTGTTGTATTTATTGAATCTTATGATATTTGTGCTCCTGAAGGCTTCAAGATTGCCCTTTGCGTGGAAGGTGTTGACTATGCACATACTGTCGGGACTGTCCCATTTCATGCAGTCGTGGAGAGGCGAATCCTTGTCGCGCAGCACCGAAAAGCCCTTGCCGTTTTTCTGGAGTTCGGCATCTGCATCCTCCGCGCAGTATGCGCCGTTTGCATCCGAAGTAAAGATAAGGTGGCTTATGGTGAATTTCTTGCTGTTATCCACCATGAACTGTCCGAGATCCTTTGCACTGTCAAATTCCTCAAGGGCATAACGCAGTTCCCATGTGTAGCAGAGCTTATCCGTGCAGTCGTAGTCCTCGCCGCTCTGTGCATCGAGAATGGCTGCGAATACTCCGTCGTCATTTATCGCGGATACTATGCCGCCGAAGCCAAGGAAAGATATCCCTGTATAGGAGCGCTCCTTGTTTTTCATATGTATGACGGCATGGAGCCTGCACATCTGGTAATCGGAGCCCAGGTTCCAGTCGAGGAAACGCACTGACAGCATATCGCCGCTCACGGTCTTGTCGCCCCACAGCGAGAGCGCGGAGCAGGCTGTGCCTCTGAGCGCATCGGGGATGAGATTGAATGCAAGTGCCTCCTCATAGCTGATACTGCCGTCCTCTGCAAAGCCGTGCAGACCGCCGGATATTTCCTCTGCAAATGCGGAAAGCTCCTCCTGCTGATCGGGGCGCAGCGTTTTGACGAGAGTATTTATACGTTCCTCAACTGCGGAATAATCATCGAGTATATTCGGAAATCCCATGATGATATTTTCATAGAGATATGGCTCGGTGACAGTATAGAAATCCGGGAAAGCCTTTATTATCGCGTTGGCATAGCCCTTTCCCGCCTCTGCGGGAGAGAAGCTCTCGCGGTCTACAGTAACATCATAGTAATGCTCCATCTGCATTATCGTGCAGGCGCCGTTGTCCGATACGAATGTGCCGGTGCAATTGTCGGGTATCCCGTCGTTTTCGTATACCTTCGGAGTATCGACATATGTATCGGATACAGCTTTCAGAGGCTGTACCTGCTGCGCGGGGACTTCGAGCTCATCATATGTCACCGCATCGGAGCAGCCTGTGAGCATGAGTGCCGCTGCTGTTACGGCGGTCATTATCGTATATTTCATATTAACCATTATACACCTCACCAGTCCATTCCGTCAAGCCAGTTTTTAAGTTTTCTTTCTCTCACCGCAAGCTCCTCCGACGACTCCATTTTGCCGAGAGAAAGCTCTCCGCGTATATCGCCGTCTATGAGATATATCACGCGCTCGCTGCACGCCGCCACCTTTTCACTGTGCGTTACCATAAGAACGGAGGTGTTGTCGCGGTTTGCCTTGACGAGCTCGTTCATTACCTCCATTGATGCCTTTGAATTGAGAGCTCCCGTCGGCTCGTCGGCATATATCATCTTCGGGGAATTGATGAGGGAGCGGCACAGGCAGGCACGCTGGAGCTGTCCGCCGGATACCTCTGTCATGTATCTGTCGGCGGTGTCGATTATCCCGACCGAGCGCATCAGTCTTTCGGCGTCGTGCTTTACCTCCTCACGGGAACGGAGCTTTGCCTGAAAGCCGGGGAGTATGATATTGTCGATTATGCTGAGCTTTTTCATCATATACATCTGCTGGAATATAAAGCCCATTTTTGTGAGCCTGAGTGCAGAAAGATGCTTTCTGTCGAGCTTTGATATATCCTCGCCGTCGAAGATCACCCTGCCCGAGGTCATATCATCCATTCCGGATACCGTATAGAGCAGCGTGGATTTGCCCGAGCCCGAGGGACCCATAACAGCTACAAATTCTCCCTGTTCCATTGAAAAATTGACATTGCGAAGCACATTGTTCGAGTAGCCGTCTACTTCATATGTCTTGCAAAGATCGGTCACTTCAAGTACCTTACTCATTTCTGATCCTCCATATCTCCGTTTTGTCTACCTTCTGAATAACCATCTTCATGACCAGCATGATGACGACCGTTATGCACACTCCCCAGAGCACGGATGCAAGTGTGCCGCCCGTCATCCTGAAACCTGTGAGCCCGAGAAGGTTCTTGAATAAAGAACCCAGAGCATTTGCGATCAGGGTGGGGGTGATTATCTCCGCTGTTATCACAGCAAGGACGAACAGTATCATTATACGCAGAAGCTGCCACATTTTTACTGTATGGGTATCTATACCGCAGGCGCCGAGGAGAGCTATCTCGCTTTCCTCTTCCTTCATGAATATCGACTGGTACATCACCGTGAGGAATATCAGCACCGCCGCAATGACCACTATGAACATATCACGCATGAAGATAAAGAGCGTATTGTATAGATTGAGCATTATCCTGATCGCTTCGGAACCGGTCTGGTATGTGGTCGGGAAAAGTTCCTTTATCATCTCGCGGTAATGCTCCTTTTCGCTTTCGGGAGCATCTATATGAGAGTATACGAAATACCAGTTGGGAGATACCGAGGAATTGAATGCCTTGCTCATTATCATCGTGGAATCGTTCATAACGGAGAGCCTGTCAACGAAGCCCGTTATGACAAAATCCTCGCGCACCTTCTTCTCCGACAGTCTGTTGTCGGATACCTTGCTGTATTCGAGGGTTATACTGTCACCGATGTCTTTTCCGAGCCTCTGGGCTGTGAAATAATCTATCAGCACCTCATTTTCAAGAACGGGATACTGCCCGCCCTTTCTTATAATGAGCCCCTCGGGATCAAAGCCCATATTCATCTCTACGAACTCCGCTTTTCCGTCGGATATGATATTTCCGTAGAAGTATGATACAGTCTCTATTTCTGCGGGGATGCCCGCATTTTTGAGGGCGGCATTGACACTGCGCACATAGATATCCGCTCTGCCCGTTCCCCTTGTCATCTTGTCCTCAAATTCACGGTCGTAGTTGAGCATGAAATCCATGGGCTTATAGGTGTAGTAGTTATATGCGAAATCGGGAGATATCACGCTTTCCTTTATCTGTATGCCGATCAGCACGACCACATTGCCGAGAGTGAACGCGATGAAGAGGAGTATATACCTGCGAAAGCTCGTCAGCAGGTCGGAGACAGCCAGAAACAGAGGAACGCTCATTTTCTTCCTGCGGTCAAGGTGCATGACATTCTTTGTAACGCTCTCCGACCTTGAATCGCCTATAGCCTGCATGACCGATATCCTGTTTATGCGGCGCATGGAGATCATGATGAACAGTATGACAAGCGCGGTGATGAACATAGCCGCCGCAAGCGCCGTGATATAGTCTGCCGTGCCGAGGCTGTAGGACATATTGAAATAGAAATAATTTATCAGCATATGCCCCGCATACATCCCGAGGAATGCACCTGCGGTGCCGCCCGTTATCGAGAATACGATATACTTTGCGGCAAACAGCCAGCGGAACGAAAAGGAATCCGTGCCTATCGCCTTCATTATGCCGAGCTCCCTTTCCTCGCGGGCGATAGCCGAGCGTATCGTAAAGCGCAGGGTAAAGGCGATTATCAGCATCATGAATATCCCTGCTATTATAAGGAAGAAGGATACGAGTACGGATGTGAGAGTTGCGTTGCTTTGCGTATGTCCGTCGCCCGACATCGAAAAGCCGTAGCCGTCGTTCGCGATAGATGTATCCGATATAAGGACATCGGCGCACTCGTTGACCGGAAGTTCGGGCTGTCCTTCTCCGTGGGTCATGAATATGAACTGTCTTTTTCCGGGATATTCCGGGATGAGCTGTTCATAGTCTCCGTCGGAGAGGAAGAAACGGTAGTATTCGTTCATTGCGGGGTCGGTATGTACCACCGATATGGGGAAGGCATACACATTGCCCGCAGGAGTGGTTATAGTGAGCGTATCGCCGACCTTCAGCCCCGTATCCGATGCGAACTGCTTCGGTACTGCGACAGTGCCGTTTTTGACATAGAATGCGTTGTTGTTCTGATCGTAAGCAAGATCGACATCCTGCGGCACGGGTGATATCAGACACAGATGCGTCTGAACGGTGGCGCGGTATTTTTCAAAATTCCTGCCCTCAAAGTCGATATTGAAGGGCTGTGTCTCCAGTGCCTCGGAGTAAAACGCCTGTGCGTCGCTCCTGTACCCTTTTATCATTGAGACTATATGATCGGCTCTTTTTTCGGGTTCGGTGGATGGCTTTTCGTAATGCAGGATCAGATCAGCCGCTTTGCACCTTTCCTGTGACACCTTTATGCCGTTTATATCGACATTTATCAGCATCGCGCCTGCGGATGCGAGCGCCGATACTATCACCATAAACAGCAGTATTATAACGTTCAGACCCTTTGTGTCGCGCAGGTCTTTTTTTATCATTCTCCAGAACATATCGCTGTCCCTCCCTTGACTATGGATATTATATCATACAGATTCTTAAAAAGTCTTAAAAAAGTCAAAAAAATTTCAAAAGGCAAAAGCGCTTGCTAAAAGAATAGAGAATAAAGAAGAAAGAATAAAGAAAAATTAAGGTATCGGCTTCGCCGATGATTTTTTAATCATCGACCGCAGGTCGATACCTTAATTATTAGTTCTTCTTTATTCTTTCTTCTTTTTTATTTATTCTGGCGGGAGATCATATTACTCAATAATGAGAGTGTAGTTCTTGCCGTAGCCGATCTCGAGAGTGATATCGCCGTTTTCGTCGGTCTCTGCTTCGGCGAGTTTTGTCTTTGTCGATTTCTTTTCGGCGTAGAGCGTGAGGGACTTGTCTGCGTACTCGCTGCCGAGCTTGAGAGTGATCGTGCCCTTGTTGGAAGCTCTCATCATTACGAGCTCCATATCTGTGCTGTAGACATAGACGTAGGAATTGGGCTGAACGCTCGGGAACGCACTGCCCCAGCCTGTTACCGAGAAGGTCACGTTTGCCGCGGGCATCCTGAATGTGCCTGCATAACCCGAGATGCGTGCGATCTCTTTTCCGTTTGCTATGACTGATACTGTCTGACCGCCTGTTGTAACGGTGATCTCATCTCCGGAGTGTGCGGAGGTCTTTGATACCGATACACCGCTCGGGGTAGTTATCGAAAAGCTGTTGTCGGGAACGGCTTCTATCGTCCAGTTGAGAACAGTATCAGCAGTTGTGCCGTCGCTCCATACGAAGCCGTTATTCAGTGAAACGGAAACTGTATATGTTCCCACAGCTGCCGCCGATGTCGTGCCGCTGACGGTCATTTTGCCGGAGTCGAAGCCCGCAAGAACGACCTTCTGCTCGCTGCCGGTATAGGTGTATTTTCCGCTGACTGTCGGTTTTGCAATGGCAGTATCATTTATCCAGCCGGCATAAACAGTGATGTTTTCGGTCACGGTTTCGGTGAAGTTGTAGGGAGTAGTCAGAGCCGCATCGGCATACCATTTGTCAAAAGAGGCGTTTTTCTTCACGGGGTCGGAGGGCTTTGAAGCTGTATCGCCGTATTTTACTGTCTGCGATGCGATATAATTTCCGCCCTTTGTATCAAAGGATACGGTGCATTCCCTTGTGGAATAGCTCATGACTGCGGTATAGGTGACATCTTCCGTTACCTTTGAGAGTTCGGGCGACCAGCCGCGGAAGCTGTATATCCTGCCCTCTGCCGTTCTTGTCGGGGTCTTGCCGTTGTATTCGGGCTCTGCGCCCTTTGCAACGTTCTCGTCCGTTTCGAGGACAGTCCCGTCCCAGTTCTTCCATGTAACTGTGAAGGTGTTTTTCTCGGGTGTGGGCTCGGTCACGGGCTTAGTTTCGGGCTCGGTCTCGGGGTCAGTTTCGGGTTTTGTCTCGGGGTCGGGCTTTGTCTCTGTTTCGGATTCTTTGAAAACCGCAGTATATGTGACATTCTCCGTTACGGACGTTATCTCCGGTGTCCAGCCCTTGAAGGTGTAGGTCTTGCCGTCTTTGGAGGGTCTTGTGGGGGTCTTTCCGTTGTACTGGGGTGTTGTGCCCTTTGCAACGTTGGTGTCTGTTTCAAGGACAGTCCCGTCCCAGTTTTTCCATGTTACCGTGTATTTTGTTGCGGGTGTGGGTGTTGAGGACGATGCACGGACAAAAGCGACAACAACTCTGGCATTTACATCATGTATAAACCCAGTGTATTTCCAGTTTGAATTCTCAATGGATGATTTGGAATTTTCTTCAGAACCTTGATAGCCAGGATTCTTGCCATAAGTTCCATTAATAAACCAACCTAAACATTTGTTTTCATTAGCAGAAGATGTGTTTTTCTCAAAGAAATAATAATAAATATCGGGTGCATACATTTCCATGATCTGACTGTAAGTATAAATATTACCTTCGACAGGTCCATCTGCCGCGCTTGCCTTTATCGGCATACCCGCCATGCACAGCAAAAGCACGCACACTGACAGGAACACACCGACGATACGATGTTTTGTTTTTACCATATAAACACTTCCTTTAAAAAATTACAGATATGTTACATTTTGGTGTCATATTAGTATCATACCTATAGCTGTGCAATATTGTATCATAATTTTTCGTAAAAATCAAGAGGTTTTTTATATTTTTGGTAAAATTCATTAATTATGAATAAATATTTGTGAATTGTGGAAGGGGATATACTATAGATCACTGCCTTGATATCATCATCAGCAGACCCAGCGCGGGGCGGTTCTTTTTTACTGCGGTGCGCAGGGTATCGCATATCCTTTCCGCCGCGGTCAGATCATCCTCGGTTATCCCGCGGGTGGAATAGAGCACCGTCTCATACACCGGGATGAACCCGAGCTGTTCCTTTATGCCCTTGTCGTCCGAGGCGGCGATCCTGTCTTTAAATTCCGAAAGGGTCTCACCTTCCTCCATGCGGTAGCCGAGATGACCGAGAAAACGCAGGCTCTGTGCGGTGATGAAGCGGTATTTGTCATAGCTGCTCATCCTGCTGTATCTCCTTCGCGATACCAGACGGCTGACCAGATAAAACAAAACAAGAAAGCATATGACACCTGCAAAGGGAATGATGAATATCAGCGGGTCGATACCGGACTTCTCTTCTTCTGCGGGGATATCGGGCTCGTCAGTTATCGGCTCCGGCTGCGGTATCGAATATGGGATAGATATTTCCGGCTCCGGAGAGGGCAGCTTCTTCCCGGCGGTCTTCCAGCCTGCGGGGACGGAAAAACCGGGAGTCGGCTCGAATGCGATCCAGCCTGCGTTGTCGAAATATACCTCCGGCCATGCGTGGGCGCTGCTCTGTCTTACCGTGATGATGCCGTCCGAATCTGCCGATGCAATATAGCCCTGCACATAGCGGCAGGGGATTCCCATTTCATTCGCCATGAGCACGAAGGCGGTCGCATAGTGCATACAATAGCCCTTCCGGGATCCAAACAGGAAATAGTCAAGGAAGCTGCCCGCATCCTGCACATTATCGGGCAGAGCGCCGCAGTCCGTGGAATATTCCATATTTTTGAAATAGTCTTCGAGCGCTTTGGCGACTTCGTATCTGTTTCGGGAGCTGTTTTTTATCCCGTCGATGATTTCCGCAGTCCTGTCCGAAACCGCGTAGGAATGGCAGTAAAGGCTGTAGATATCATTGCGGCAGTTCTGATAGTCCTCATAGGAGCATCCGATGCTGCCGTCGGGGGC
>JAILFE010000302.1 GCA_024697725.1 Oscillospiraceae bacterium | reverse complement strand
ACAGAAGCATTTGCGCTGAAACGCTTGCCGTCCTTGATAACAGCACTGTCCGAAACACTGGGATGAAGCTCCTTAGCAGAATTGCCCATACCGCTTCCGCCGGATGTTGCAAATAGAATGATAGTCTTTCCCGAAAAATCGTAGGCTTCAAGGAATGTATTGATGATAGTAGGTGCAACATACCACCATATCGGAAAGCCAACGAAGATCGTATCATAGTCAGCGATATTTGCATCTTTATCAGCGATAGCAGGACGGAAGGACTTGTCTTTCATCTCCACCGAGCTTCTGCTGTTTTTGTCCTGCCAGTTTAAGTCTGCGTCTGTATAGGGAACCGCAGGCTTTATCTCGTAAATGTCTGCCCCTGCTGCTTCTGCAAGGTTTTTAGCAAGTCCTGCTGTCATACCGCTTGCAGAAAAATATGTTACTAAAATTTTGCTCATGATATTATCTCCTTTACATACTTTCTTTCAGCACCTGAATAACTTCATCACGGTCAAGCACTTTGTATCCGCCTTTGAGAATGAACGTCGCATCAGCAATGCCTTCTATCATATCTTCGGTCACACCCAGGTCTTTCAGGTCCATCACCAGTCCGATCTCCTTCATCCAGCTTTCCATAACGGAAAGTCCCTCATTTGCAAGCTGTTCATAGGTCTTTTCGTCACGGGAGACACCCCAGACTTCGGTAGCAAAACGTGCAAACTTCTTCAAACCGTAGGGTAAGATAAATCTGTAATACGGCAGAGATACCGCTGCCAATGTCATACCGTGGGTAGCGTCGGTATATGCGCCCACAGCCTGTCCGAGCATATGCACCATCCAGTCGGTGGACTTACCACGGGAAACAAGAGTGTTCAGTGCCCATGTTGCAGTCCACATTATGTTGGAACGAGCCTCATAGTCCTGCGGATTCTCCATAGCGATTCGGCTTGAATTTATAAGACTTTTCATCAGTCCTTCGCTGATATAATCGGAAGTGTTATCATCTTCACCGGAGAAATATTGCTCGCAGATATGATTGAAAATATCATAAATGCCTGCAACCATCTGATATTTCGGCAGTGTCATGGTGTACTTTGGATTGAGTATAGAGAACTTCGGCATGACATCATCACCGAAAACATGACCGATCTTCTGCTTGGTGTGATGGTTGGTAATGACGGAACCGCCGTTCATCTCAGAACCCGTTCCTGCCATGGTAAGCACACAGCCTACGGGGATTATCTCGCAGTCGGGTTCTTCAAAGCGGATAAAGTATTTCTCCCAGGGGTCGTCATTGCAGTTGACAGAAACGGAAACAGCCTTGGAATAGTCGCATACCGAACCGCCGCCGACTGCAAGGATAAAGTCCGCCTTGTTCTCACGGGCGATCGCCACACCCTCGTTCAGCTTATCGCTTGTCGGGTTCGGCATAACACCTGCAACCTCTGCGACACTCTTTCCGCAGTCCTTGAGGATAGCGATGATCTCGTCATACAGACCGTTCTTCTTGATCGAGCCGCCGCCGTAAACAAGCAGCACATTATGTCCGTAGTTTTTCAGTTCCTCCTTGAGATACTGCAAAGAATTCTCGCCGAAATAGAGCTTTGTGGGGTTGTGATAACTGAAATTTCCTAACATTGTGATTACCTCCGTTTTAATATGATAGTGTTACGGTGATATTTCCCTCACCGAACAGCTTTGCAAGTTCTTCGCCGGTGATATTGTCGATATGTCCGAGCTTTGTAAAATCCCATGTATTTTCTGCATAATATATCGTGATCTTGTTGCCTTGATAAAGTATGATATCGCCCGGAACTGTAGTTATGCTTTCATCGTTTCTCGGCAGATCTTGCGGAAGATCGCCGACCTTTTCAAAATTACCGTAATCGCTCATATCTACTGTTATATCGCCTTGTTTCAAAAGCTCTGTCAAAGCCCGAGCCGAGCTGTTATCTTCAAGTGTTGCTGTCAGTTTTTCGCCGTTCACGGAAATTTTCAGCTTATTGTCAGCATTTACGTTATTCAGCGGTAGTGTATCATACCACACTTTCACATTTTCATTCGTAGCATTCGCCGGGAAACGTCTGCCTTCAAGCTGATTACCAATTGTTACAAGCTCCGAGATATTTTTCTCGCTTGTTCCGATACCGCTGCTGCCCGATGTACAGAACGGTATGACGGTCTTTTCCGTGAAATCATAGCTTTCAAGAAAAGTGTCTATAATTCGAGGCTCTTGTCCCCACCAGATCGGGTAGCCGAGGAATATCGTATCATAGTTGTCGATAGAAGCTATCGGGTTCGCTATTTCGGGACGAACGGTCTTATCATTCTGCTCCCGATTGGCACGACAATTATCGTTGTTGTATTCGATGTCTTCATCTGTATAAGGCACAGCCGCTTCGATAACATAACTGTCGGCATTTGTAATATCTATCAGGTATTCCGCAATCTTTTCTGTGTTGCCCGTGCGTGAAAAGTATGCTACCAATGTACTGCTTTTCGTTTTAATGTTAATGTATGCTTTTAAAACTTCACGCTTCATGATACAGAGATCGGCTACATCTAAACGCTCATCACCGTTCAGATCATAAGGCTTTTCTGTAAGGTCTTCCGCTGTGGGTTTTGCGAGCAGAAAGTCCTGCAAGTTCATAATATCCTGTATCGTATATGTGCTGATGCCTGACGATGCTGCATCGTCTGCCGAAGTTTTGAACGTTTC
>JAILFE010000293.1 GCA_024697725.1 Oscillospiraceae bacterium | reverse complement strand
GAGCCAAAGCCGAGAACCTGGCTAATTTAGCAGAAATGGAGCTTGCCAGATATAAAGCCGCATTTGGTGAACTGACATAAATCATCACTCATAAGAATAAGGACATGATTTAATAAGCCCTGACGGCAAGGAAACCCTTGAAACGTCAGGGCAGTTTAATCTGTAAGAGGGTTTTGCGAAAACCTAGACAAGCCGATATAATTATATAGGGTGTCTATAACCAGCCAGGACGTATTCGAGTAAAGCAGCGGTATATGCCGCGCCTCATCGGATGCTGAAATATACCATGCTGTCACTACATTGATCAGGAGATGTGGATGGCGAAGCATGGCCTGATTCGGGATATCAGTGTAAAGAGATTGTCAGTTAAAAATTGAAAAGGAATATAAATCCTGCATATCATAACTTTACAGATATACGAAAGTCTGCTATCCTACGTGTAATCTTATACGGAACTGCCGCGAAGGCATCCGGGCGTATCGCCCAAAGATTCCACGAGATCACATAGCACAGCAGATATACATCAGACATTTTTCTATAATCTCATGATTTCTGTACCAGATCTATCCTTTGCAGCAGTTCAAGTACTGTGGCAGTTCAAGAAATGCGGCAGTTTTAATGCTTTGACATTATTAAGACTGTTTGAAAAGGAGGAATGGAATGGGAACTGAGGGACAACAACCATCGAACCGCGGGAAAAAGTCAAGAGACGGCACGGAGATATCCTATCAAAATAAGGATATCACTATGAAACACTTTGCTGACAGACTCAAAGGAAAGACGCTGTCTGTCGTAGGTCTGAAGGACATAGAGATCGAGGAAGTGCTGCCGACCAACCTTCCGATCATAGAAGCAAACGAGCTGAGGCTTGACAATCTCTTCAAACTAACAACCGGTGAATACGCCATAGTCGACTATGAGAGTGTTTATTCTGAAGACAACAAGGTCAAGTACATCGGCTATATTGCGAGGGTATCCCAGAGACTCTACAATGAATACGGTGAATTCAAACCGCTGAAGATCATAGTTATCTATACAGCAGACATAAGCCTGGGAATGACAGATTCCATGATAGACATGGGGGATATAAGCGTAAGGATAACAGAAGCCTTCCTGACAGGACTGGATTCTAAGGATATAAGGGACAGGCTGACAGCTAAGATAAAAAGCGGGGAATCATTCACAGATGAAGACATGATGAGTCTGGCGATATACCCTCTGACATACAGGGGAAATGAGGCCAAGCAGAATGCCGTGACCGAGGCTATAGATTTGGCGGAGGGGATTGCAGACGAGAAGATGATGCTGGATACCATGATGGGTATTTTGACCTTTTCAGATAAGGTGATAGTGGAGGAAGATGCCAGAAGGATAAGGAGGCGGTTAAGTATGACAAAGGTTGAAAGGATAATAGAAGAAGAAAAGGATCAGGCAGTAAAGACTGCAATAGCGGAAAAGGAGCAGGCAGTGAAGACTGCCGAAGAAGACAGAGCCAAAGCGGAAGAAGACAGAGCCAAAGCCGAAGAAGATAGAGTCAAAGCCGAAGAAGACAGAGCCAAAGCCGAGAACCGGGCTAATTTAGCAGAAATGGAGCTTGCCAGATATAAAGCAGCATTTGGTGAACTGACATAAATCATTACTCATAAGAATAAGGACATGATTTAATAAGCCCTGACGGAAAGGAAACCCTTGAAACGTCAGGGCATTTTAATCTGTTAGAGGGTTTTGCGAAAGCCTAGACAAGTCGATATAATTATATAGGGTGTCTATAACCAGCCAGGACGCATTCGAGAAAAGCAGCGGTACATGCCGCGCCTCATCGGATGCTGAAATATTGAATGCAGCCACCACATTGAGCAGGAAATGTGGATGGCGAAGCATGCACTGATCCTTATATTACAACGCTACTTACTTGAAAAATGAAATCTTCAAGAGAAATATGAAAAGTTGGGAGTCTTATGGATTCGCAGAAAAGAGGAACTCAATATGGTATGGATAAATAAACGCCATTTTTGAAAGGAGTAAGTATGGAAACGATCAAAAAGAAAGACAAAACCATAGCGATTATCATTCGAAACGATCATCAATGCGATGGTGTGGACTTCATCACGCCAAATGAGTATTCCCAACAGGTTGCCTACATGCACCATCCTGAAGGTAAGGTGATTGATGCTCACGTTCACAATTTGGTACACCGCAATGTTGTTATGACTCAGGAGGTATTGTTTATCAAAAAAGGAAAGCTCCGTGTTGATTTTTATGACGACTATAAGGATTATCT
The DNA here is from genome assembly GCA_024697725.1 of Oscillospiraceae bacterium. Classification (GTDB taxonomy): domain Bacteria; phylum Bacillota; class Clostridia; order Oscillospirales; family Ruminococcaceae; genus RGIG4694. The sequence continues at coordinate 1,855 of JAILFE010000293.1, read as the reverse complement.
TGAAAGCAGAATTTTATCGCCTGGAGATGTGATTCTGCTTGTTTCCGGAGGACATGGATTTAAGGCACTGGAAGAATTAGAGATGATCGAGGTAAAGCAGGGACCTTATGCGGGAGATGCAGACAAAATCAGATTTGATGGGATTTCCGATAATGAAGTGATAGGAGTGGATTAAATTATGGACTTTATTCCGGTAAATGAACCCCTTTTGAATGGAAATGAAAAAAAATACCTGTGCGAGTGCATCGACACGGGATGGATCTCATCCGAAGGTCCGTTCGTAAAGGAATTTGAAGAAAAGTTGAGCGCCTCTGTTGGGCGAAAGTATGGAATCGCCGTCTCTAACGGAACAGCAGCACTAGAAGTTGCAGTACAGGCACTCAACATATCGGAGGGCGACGAAGTAATAATGCCCACGTTCACGATCATATCCTGTGCCATGGCGGTAACAAAGCGGGGCGGAATCCCGGTCTTTGTTGACAGTGATCGAGATACCTGGAACATGCGTACCGACCAGATAGAAAGCAGAATCACATCAAAAACCAAGGCGATCATGATGGTTCATCTGTATGGTCTTCCTGTCAACGTGGACGAAGTATTATCCATAGCGAAGAAGCATCACCTCAAGGTGTTCGAAGATGCAGCGGAAATGCATGGGCAGACCTATAAGGGAAAGCCCTGCGGTAGTTTTGGTGATATCAGTATATTTAGTTTTTATCCTAATAAGCACATCACGACAGGTGAAGGTGGCATGGTCGTAACAGATGACGAAGCACTGGCGGAACGATGCAGGAGTCTTCGAAATCTTTGCTTTCAGAGAAATCCCCGATATGTTCACGAAGAGATAAGCGACAATTATCGCTTCACCAATCTGCAGGCGGCGGTCGGTCTTGCCCAACTGGAGAGGCTCGATGAGTTTGTGCAAAAAAAGAGGAAGATGGGCAGATATTACACTGAAATGCTGTCAGATATAAAAGGTGTTTCCTTGCCAATTCCTAAGGATTCTTACGCAGAGAATATCTATTGGGTCTATGGCATCCTTCTGGATGACAGCATCGAGATCGACAATCGTACCATGATAAAGAAACTTGGAGAAAAAGGTGTGGGGTGCCGCACCTTTTTCTGGTGTATGCACGAACAACCTGTGTATAGAGAGCAGGGAATGTATGAGAATGAGCATTACCCGGTTGCGGAAACACTTGCGAGAAAAGGCTTTTATATCCCGAGCGGATTGGCATTGACAGAGGAGCAGATGTCCGAGGTTGTGCGCAGATTGAAGGAAACCTTGACGGAGATATTATAATGGAACAATTTGGCGATTACGCATATTATTACAATGCATTTTATAAAGATAAGGACTATGCCAAAGAGGCTAGTGATGTCGACACTCTTCTTAAGAAGTATGGTCATGATGTCAAGGACGTCTTAGTATATGGCTGCGGGACAGGAAGTCACGATGCAGAGCTCGTCAAACTTGGTTATCATCTCCATGGCATCGACATGAGTCCGCAGATGATCGAAGAAGCTAGAAAAAGAGCAGCTGCTCAGAATCTTGTGATTGATTATGATGTTGCCGATATCAGAACGTATGAGCCGCATAGAAAATATGATGCAGTCGTGTCTCTCTTCCATGTGATGAGCTATCAGACCAGAAATGAAGATATCAAAAACGCCTTAACATCAGCCAGAAAGGCCTTGAATAAGGGGGGAATCCTTCTATTCGATTGCTGGTACGGTCCGGGAGTCCTGACAGATCCACCTGCAGTCAGGATCAAGGAAGTGGAAGATGATGATTATCGTCTGATCCGATTATGTAAGCCTGAACTCTTTGATAAACGAGATGCGGTTGATGTGA
>JAILFE010000291.1 GCA_024697725.1 Oscillospiraceae bacterium | reverse complement strand
GATTGAACGGTTGACGACGGTCTCATCCATAAGAAGGACATCTTCCTTTTCAGCGCCCTTGCTCCCGGATGAGCCCTCCTTGAAATCTATCGTTCCTCTGAATACCTTTTCGGCTTTTCCGTAAAGCACACCGTTCGATATAATATTGCTGCGTGTTTTCTTTCCGCTCTGAACAGCTTCATAATTCACATCGAATCTGCCGCTGCCGCCTACTCTGTATGCAAGCGTCGAATCAAATGATGCTCCATCGCCCTTTTCATCCGCTTTCACACCGATATAGGTGTTTTTTCCCGAAAGCACGATCTGCACGAGTTTGAATTCTGCATTTTTCCCCAAAACGGCGCCGATATCATTGCAGAATTCTACTTCATTCCCGAGCTTCTGCACCTGTACGAGTGTCAGCTTTGCATTATCTTCAAGCTCTATTTTGTTCTGTACTGCAAATTTTCCGTTTTCGATATCGCTGAGATAGCTCTGAATAACAATGGCTTCCTCTTCGCGACCGACATTTATATAGCTGCGAAGTGCGTTTTTCTTCTTATCCGTAAAATTATATATATGTTTGTTTATACCGCCGTTATCGGTCACGATCCTGTTAAATCCGACATCCGAGAGCGCTGCATCAAATTCCTTGCCCATTCCGCCCTCGATCTCCGGACGGTCAGCTGTTGTATCCACTTGGTATGGTCCGTATCCGGGATCATCTATCACCGCATCATTTATTTTAAGTCTGTTCCAGGTCTGTACAGGCAGACTGTTTACAGTAATACTGCTCATTCATTTCACCTCTGTACCGTCAGCCTATCGAGCCGACCATTTCAAGCCGTATTAGATTGTTCATCTCGACCGCATATTCAAGCGGCAGTTCCTTTGAAACATTGTCCGCAAAGCCCCTGACGATCATGGCCTTTGCCTCCTCCTCGGATATGCCCCTTGACATAAGATAGAATACAGCTTCGTCCGAGATTCGTCCGATCTTTGCTTCGTGTCCGATATCCGCGTCATTGGTATTTACTACTATCGCAGGTATCGTATCGGAGCGGGATTCGGAGTCGAGCATGAGCGATTCACAGGATACCGATGATTTTGCTCCGACAGCATTTGAATTGACGATCACGGCATTTCTGAAGGTGCTGATGCCGCCGCTCTTTGAAATGGATTTTGTATTTACATAGCTCGAAGTATCGGGCGCATTGTGTATGACCTTTGAGCCTGTATCAAGGTTCTGTCCCTTACCCGCAAAGGTGATGCCCGTGAATTCGGATCTTGATCCTCTGCCGTTGAGTATGCTCGTCGGGTAGAGATAAGATACATGAGAGCCGAACGATCCGGATACCCATTCTATTGTGCCGCCCTCGCTGACAACAGCGCGTTTGGTATTGAGATTATACATATTCTTCGACCAGTTTTCGATAGTCGAATAGCGCAGCTTTGCGTTTTTACCCACATACAGCTCAACACAGCCCGCATGAAGGTTCGCAACATTGTATTTGGGAGCGGAACAGCCCTCGATGAAATGCAGATACGCATTATCACTGACGATTATGAGCGTGTGCTCGAACTGACCTGCGCCCTTCGCATTCAGTCTGAAATAGGACTGAAGGGGTATATCAAGATGAACGCCCTCGGGAACGAACACGAACGAACCGCCCGACCATACCGCACCGTGAAGAGCAGCAAATTTATGGTCTGTGGGAGGAACGAGCTTCATAAAATGATCCTTTATCATCCCGGCATAGCGCTCGTCCTGAAGTGCGCTTTCGATATCAGTATAGACAACGCCCTGTTCGGCGACTTCCTTGCGCACATTATGATATACTATCTCGGAATCATACTGAGCGCCGACGCCCGCGAGCGATTTTCTTTCCGCATCGGGGATACCGAGCTTTTCAAAGGTGTTTTTTATATCATCGGGAACTTCGTTCCACGAATTTTTCATATCGGTGTTCGGGCGAATATAGGTTATGATATTGTCCATATCAAGCCCTTCGATAGAAGGCCCCCAGTTATCCGCCATTTTCCTGTTGTTGTATACTTCCAGACAGTGCAGTCTGAATTCACGCATCCATTCGGGATCGTGTTTTTTTTCGGATATCTCATTGACGATATCGGGTGTGAGTCCGTTTTCGACCTTATATACGTCCTTTTCTTCATATCTGAAGTCATAAAGGCTGCGGTCTATATCGTCAACGTATACCTTTTCCTTTTTTTCCATATCAAAAATCCGCTCCTTTGCCGGGAAGATCAGCCGATATACTTTTCAAAGCCGTTTTCATTGATATCGGAGACCATTTCCTCTCCGCCGGAGGCTGTTATCTTACCGTTGACAAGAACGTGAGCCTTGTCTACTTTGAGAGCCTCAAGTATCCTAGTGGAATGGGTTATTATGAGCAGTGCTCCGCCCTTTTCCTTCTGGAATATGCCGACACCCTCGGAGACTGTTTTTACCGCATCAACGTCAAGACCGGAGTCTGTCTCGTCGAGTATCGCAAGTGAAGGGTTGAGCATAAGGAGCTGGAGAATCTCCGCCTTTTTCTTTTCACCGCCCGAGAAACCGACATTAAGATCTCTGTCGGCATATGAGGGATCCATATTCAGAAGCTCCATTTCCTTTGCAAGAGCCTTTTTGAAATCCCAGAGCTTTATCCTTGTGCCTGTGCGCTGTTCAAGGGATGTCCTTATAAAATTGCTCAGACTTATCCCCGGTATCTCCACAGGGTTCTGGAAAGAAAGATATATCCCTGCCTTTGCACGCTTGTCCGCGCTGTCAGAGGTGATATCATTCCCTCTGAAATATATTTTACCGCTGTCGGAATTATAGTTCGGATGACCCATGACAGCATATCCGAGCGTGGATTTTCCCGCGCCGTTGGGACCCATGATGACATGAGTTTCTCCCTCATTGATCTCTAGATCAATACCGTGCAGTATTTCCTTGTCTGCAACGGAAACATGAAGATCGTCTGTTCTCAGAAGACTCGCCATTTTAATATAACCTCATTTCTACAGTGCCGCAGGTTTATGCAGCGCCAGGCTGTCTGTTTGTACAACTGTCGGTCAGACAGCAAATGATCCTGCTGTCATATACCATAACATTTTTATTTTACCACAAATATTGTCAGAATGCAATACCAAATGTCCTATAATTTGTAAAAGTTCATAATTTACGGCAAAAAGCACGTTTTATTGTACTTTTGAGTTATTATTTTATGCATTTGAGGCAGAAAAATCCATTGACGGACAAAAAAACGGCACCTATACACATTTTCGTGCATAGATGCCGTTTGGATATGGTGCTTATTCTTCCGGATCGTTCTCCCTGCTGATATGGAATATGATCCTGAACAGACCCGCAAGGAATTTTGGACTCTTTACAACGATAAGCTTCATGAACTGTCTACCTCCATATGTATATCTGAATATTACATATTATTCGGAGATATTAGATCTGCTACACTTATCCGCAGCTTTTTTCAAATACCAGGAGTATTTCTCCGCTTTTGGCTGTCACGGCGCATTTATGCACACCGCAGCTATCCTCGCCGGAATATTCATTGCTTACGCCCATCGGCGGCTCAATATAATTCCTGTAAAGTGTGATCTGTCCGCTGTAGCGCATCCCTTCCATCAAGACTTCGGCGCTGTCTGTAAGAGAAAAGACCGAAATATATTCTGTTTCCCCGTTTTTACGGGAATATTCCTTTCTGCCGTCCGACGGGCTCTGTACATAAATGTCGGAACTGCTGTCCGAAAGCACGCCCTTCATGCCCATTGCGGAAATATAGGAAAGCGTCTGTATATTTGCGAAGGTGTGTCCCAGGCGGCCGCCTGTTCCGCCGTAGATAACAAAATCATCGGCATTATACCGCTTTGCCGCATATTTTACCGCATAAAGCGTGTCCGTATCGTCCTTTTCTGTCGGAAGGCGCACTATCTCGGCGCCGGTATCTGCGATATCTTCCTTGCAGCTGTCAAAATCACCGAGAATGACATCCGGCTTTATCCCGAGCCTCATGCAATGGTCATATCCTCTGTCAGCAGCTATCACAAGCGCATCGGACGGGATATCCTCCGCCGTGCAGCACACATCATCGGCACCGCCTATTATCACACATTTCATTTTCTGCCGGCAGCCTCCCATTCCTTGAGCTGCTTTGCTTCTTCGTACATTGCGAGATAGCTGTCGTAGCGCGAACGCGGGATGATACCCTTCCCGACAGCCTCGATAACAGCACATCCCTCTTCCGAGGTATGCCCGCAGTCGGGATATCTGCATTTGCCCTCAAACTCTTCAAATTCGGAGAAACAGTATTTCAGCTCGTCCTTATAGATGATCTCGTATTTATTTGTCTCGAACGTGGAAAACCCGGGAGTATCTGCGATATATCCGCCGTTTTTGAGCTTGAATAGCTCTGCCTGTCTTGTGGTGTGTCTGCCTCTGCCGAGCTTTTTGCTGATCTCGCCTGTTTCGAGCTGCAGCGAACTGTCGATATGGTTGAGAAGCGTTGATTTTCCGACGCCGGAATTGCCTGTAAAGGCGCTCACCTTTCCACCGAGCATATCATAGAGCGAAAGAAAAGTGTTCTCGTCGTCATAATCTATGACAAATATCTTTCTGACCGCCGATCTGTATATATTCTCGAAATCGTGCATGACTTTCAGATCGTTTTTTGTTACGGCTATGATGCAGTCTATATCCTTGTACTTTGCGACTGCTATGAATTTATCGAGTATAAGAAAATTCGGAGCGGGCTCACAGGTCGAGACGACAAAGACAAGATAGTCAAGATTGGCAAGAGGCGGACGTATAAGATGATTCTTCCTCGGCAATATCTCGGTAATGATACCTGTGCCGTCGGACTCATATTCGATCCTGACCCTGTCGCCCGCCGAAGGTGAGATGTTCATTTTTCTGAAGATCCCTCTTGCACGGCATTCTCTGAGTTCATGCTCTGCCGTTTCGACAAGATAAAGTCCGCCTACGGATCTCAGCAGCAGTCCTTCACATCCGTTCATGTCAGCCTGCAATGGCATACCCTCCCCGATCTGTGAAAAAGCCGCATTGCATATACTGCATATGCGGCCTTTCTGTTCAGAATGATTCAGTTCCCGGCAGTGATCTCTTCCCACCAGCCCTCGTCATCGGATGAATCGACATCACCTGTGACAGGCTCCGGCTCGGGTTCATGCACGGGCTCGGTAATGATTTCTTCGATCTCAAAAGGATCCTCTATAGTAAGCTCTTCATCGTCGTCCTCAGTTTCCTCTTCCTCTGACTCCTCTGTCTCGGTCTCCGTTTCGGGAGTGAAAAGCTCCTCAAAGCGCTCCTTGTTCATATTCATTTCGGTAACAGTGCCTTCCTTGAAATCAACGACATACTCACCGATCTTGCCTGATTTGCCGGTGTCGGTGTTCGTAGCTTCGATATTTACGGTCTGTATCTGTGTGCCTGTCACCTTGAGCGTTACGGTTGAAACATAGGCAAGATTGTCTATAGACTGTACGCCTGCGATATTTCCGTTTATATATCCGGTAAATACTGCCGAGCCTTCAATTCCGGCAGGTATCGCAAATGTGATATTCTCATCTGTTGCAGGCGGTATGCCCGAACTTACCGTGAGCTTTACTTCCGTCTTTGCGGGGATGATCGTCGGATCGCCCTTTTCGTCAAAGGGATCGATGCTCTGTGTAAGAACGATATCTTTATCGAGCAGGCTGTCCTGCTTCTCTATCGTGACCGTGAGTCCCTTTGCCGTGAGCAGCTTCTTTGCATCGTCTGCCATCATTCCAGTAACATCAGGCATGATAACATCCTGTATCTCTGGTCCCTGACTTACGACCATGATAACTGTGGAGCCGTATTCTATAGATTCATCATGAGCGGGCTGTGTGCTTATGACATTGCCTTTTTCGACCGTATCGCTGACCTCAAAAAGGATCGAAACGGCAAAGCCCTGATCCTTGAGCATAGCTCTTGCGGTATCGCTGTCAAGATCATAGGTGTTCTTTATTACGACCATTCTCGGTCCCTTGCTGACCTTGACCTTGACTTCGGTATTCCTGACTATGAATTCGGCGCCCGCCTTCGGAGTCTGTGAGATTATAACGCCTGCATCATATTCGGAAGAAAATTCCTGCGATTCTACGGTCATATTGAAATATTCGGAATAGGTCGTCTTGGCATCCTGATAATTTACACCGATAAGATTGGGCATATTGTCCACATCTACAGGATCGGTCGGGATTATAGCAGGGAGTTTGATCACTATGAATATGACCACGATGATCACGACAGCCGCCGCTATCGCAGTGAGAGTTACCACAAAATAGGATGATTTGGATACTTCTTCATCGTCATCGTCATAATCGTCATCATATCTTCTGCGGTATCTGTCATCATCGGGCTCGGGCTCACGGATGCGCTGTGCGGTCCGTACACGAGCAGGTTCGGGCGCGGGAGAACTCTCGGGAGTGGGCTTCACCCTGTCAACGATCTTCTGACTGTCGAAATACTGTGTCTTTTCGGCATCTGCCTTCAGCGTGCTTTCAAGCGCATAGCCGAAAGTCACAGACGGATCTCTGCGGAATTCTTCGATATCCTTTATCATCTCGGAAGCCGACTGATATCTCTTTGCGGGCTGCTTCTGCATAGCACGCATAACGATCTCTTCAAGTCCGACAGGTATAGTATCGTTAATGGATCTCGGTCTGCGGGCATTGTCCCTCATATGCATGAGCGCTATAGATACAGGGCTCTCACCGTCGAACGGCTTTATGCCTGTGAGCATCTCATAGAGCATGATGCCGACAGAATAGATATCGCTCCTTTCGTCGGTCACATCGCCCTTTGCCTGTTCGGGGCTGATGTAATGCACTGAGCCTATCGCCTTGTCGGTCATAGTCTTGCCCTCTTCGCGGGCAAATCTCGCTATGCCGAAGTCCATGACCTTTATAGTACCGTCGGGGAACAGCATTATATTCTGCGGCTTGATATCGCGGTGGACTATACCTCTGTCATGGGCGTGCTGGAGCGCTCTGAGTATCTGTATTATGAAATACACAGCGTCCTTCCATTTAAGGCTCCCCTGCTGCTCGATAAATTCCTTGAGAGTGATGCCGTCGATATATTCCATGACAATAAACTGCATCTTCTCGGTAAACCCGACATCATATATCTTTACGATATTCGGATGTGAAAGCACAGCAATCGCCTTGGATTCGTTGCGGAACCTTCTGACGAAATCATCGTTATCCGCGTACTCGTTTTTGAGTATCTTTACCGCAACGACCTTCTTATCGACAATATCCTTCGCCTTATAGACGTCCGCCATGCCGCCGATACCGATGAGCTCCGTTATCTCATAGCGTCCGTCAAGCAGCTTTCCGATATTTTTGTCCATTTTAAAAGACCACTCCTTAATCTGGGTAAATGACGTATTTTATATGGATTTGTTTTTCTGTCATGTATAATTTTCGGGGAAGATCACCGCAGCGGTGACATTATCGGTGCTCCCGTTGATAAGTGCGCACTCGACTAGTGCTCTCGGTATCTTCTCACCGTGATTTTCCTTTACGGTGCGCAGTATCACATCATCATCTATATTTCCGTAAAGCCCGTCCGAGCAGAGCAGTATGAGCGAATCCTCATCGACCTCGAATTCAAAATAATCGGGAACAAGATCCTCTGATACTCCGACTGCCTTGGTCAGATAGTTCCTTTTCGGATTTGTGCGCAGCTCATCCTTGGTGATCTCGCCGTTTTCATACAAACTCATAACGAGCGTATGATCCTTTGTTATCTGTTTTATATCGTCTCCGATGACATATGCTCTCGAATCGCCGACATTTGCACAGAAAATGTGGTTCTTCCTTCTGAGAACGGCAACGCAGGTCGTTCCCATGCCGCTGAGTTCCTCATCGGATTCGGCAATATCATATACGACTGCATTTGCTGTCTTGACCGAATCTATGATAAGACTTCTGACAGAATTATCATCTCCGTCGTCGCGGTATCCATTTTCGACCCGTTCCGATATGACCTTTATTGCCTTGCCGCTCGCTACGCCGCCGGCATTCTCACCGCCCATTCCGTCGCAGATAACGGCAAAAGCGCTGTCGCCGCCGAATTGCAGCAGCTGCACCCTGTCCTGATTCTCATACCGGCACACACCGATATCGGTCAGTGCAAAAACATCCATTGCTGTTCACCTCTGTGGATAATATCTGTAGTCAACGACATCATAAATTGCAATTTCAATGGCGTTTACTATTTTTTCGCTCGTATAAAATATGATATTATACGTATCAGATCTCATATTCGCGTCGGAGCTGACCGCAGGCGGCGTCTATGTCCGCGCCGAGCGTGCGTCTTACCGTGACATTCAGCCCGCCCTTTTCGAGCATATCCCTGAATTTCAGCACAGCGCCCCTGTCTGTGCGGTAATCACGTTCCTTTATACTGTTCACAGGTATAAGATTGATATGGCAGTTCATTCCTTTAAGTCTTGCGATGAGAGCATCTGCCGATTGTCTTGAATCATTGACTCCGCTTATGACTGCATATTCAAATGATATCCTGCGTCCTGTCTTTTTGAAATAATCCCTGCACGATCTGAGCAGCCTGTCGATATCATACCTTTTATTGACCGGCATGATCTCGCTGCGGCTCTCGTTATCGGGAGAATGCAGTGATATTGAAAGCGTAAGACCGAAATTGTATTTTGCAAGCTCATCTATCCTGTCAGCAAGCCCGCAGGTGGAAAGCGATACGTGTCTGAGACTGAGATTTTTCCCCTCGGGACAGGAGAGCAGCTTTAAGAATGCGATAACATTGTCAAAATTGTCAAGCGGCTCGCCTATGCCCATAAGGACAAGGCTTTCGACAGTCCTTTCGGAATCTCGCTCGGCGGCATATATCTGCCCGAGCATCTCCGAAGGGAGAAGATCGCGCTTGAAGCCTGCTATCGTGGATGCACAGAACCTGCATCCCATCCTGCACCCGACCTGTGTCGAAATGCAGAGACTGTTTCCGTGCCTGTAATCCATGAGCACGGATTCTATATGGTTCCCGTCATAAAGCTCATAAAGGTACTTTATGGTATTATCGGCGGAAGATTCGAGCTTTCTTGCTATTCTAAGTTCATTTATGATATATGCTCCGTCAAGCTTTTCACGAAGCGGTTTGGAAATACTCGTCATCTCGTCAAAAGAACGCGCTCTTTTGACATGGAGCCATTCAAATATCTGTGACGCACGGAATTTCTTTTCACCGAAAGCGGATATCTCGGCAGCGAGCTGATCGGGTGAGAGTGAAAGAATATCCTTTTTTCCTAAAATGTCTGTCTCTTTCTCCATTTCAACGTTCCTTTATTTTCTGCGCATCCTGCATATGAAAAAGCCGTCGCTCCCGAGATCGCACGGAAATATGGTTGTCATCGCTCCTCCGAACGGCTCTCCGTATTCCTTCAGAAAAGGCTCTGCATAAAAGTCACTGTGCTTTCCGAGAAAATCACGGACGATATCGTCATTCTCGGCGGGATCGACCGTACAGGTGGAATACACGAGAACTCCGCCGCTCCTGACATAACGCGAGGATGTATCGAGGATAGCTGCCTGTGTGCTGTACAGCTTTGAAAGATCGGATATATCCTTGTATTTTATCTCCGGCTTTGAGCCCATGACCCCGATCCCGGAACACGGTACATCGCAGAGCACACGGTCTGCTTTCGGAAAGGTTTCATCATATTCTGCAGCATTATGCGTATATGTCCTTATGTTTTTAAGTCCGAGACGTTCTGCGCCGCTGCGGATAAGACCGGTTCGCTTTTCATGCAGTTCGCCCGAATAAACGGTGCCTGTTCCGTTCATCATCTCGGCAATCGTAAAGCTTTTCCCGCCGGGAGCGGCGCATACATCAGCTATCGTTTCGTTTTCCCGGGGATCGAGCGCCATGCAGCAAAGCTGCGAGGAAATGCCCTGTATATGGAACATACCCTGTTTGTAAAGCTCGGTGCCGCTCAGCGAATTTCCCGACAGCCCATCGGAAACAAGACAATTCCAGAGCCATGGGAGCAACGCTGGCGGAGATGCGGAAATACCTATATTTTCAAGTTCTTTCCTGAGCGTTTCGGTATCTGTTTTTGCGGTATTAACTCTGAATACTGTGCCGCGGGATGTCAGCGAATCCTCAAGCAGCGATACGGCTTTTTCCTCTGGATAGCTTTTAAGCAGCATCGAAACGATGCTTTCCGAACAGGAATATTTTACCGAAATCGCCTTGACTTTATCCTCAGGCAGCTCAAAGCTTTTGCCGCTGCGTATCATACTGCGCATCACTGCGTTGACATATCCCGCTGCGGAGGCTTTTCCGTATTGCTTTATGAGTTCCGCAGATTCATTAACTGCAGCTCTGTCGGGGATGCCTTCGCAGTACAGGAGCTGATATATCCCGGCGGCAAGCACCGCACGGACTTCCTTATCAAGCTTTGCCGCAGGCTTCGAGCCGTAAACGCCCATAACATATTCAAGAGTCAGTCTGCGCTCGATAACGCCGTAGAATATACGCGAAACGAACCGTTTGTCTTCGGATGACAGACCGCACTCCTTCAGTGCAGAATCAAGCGCAAGATTAGAGTATGCGCCGTTCTCCGCTTTTATGAGAAGATCGCAGCAAAGCCGCCTTGCAGTTTTCAGTTATATCACCGCCAAAATAGCTGTCAAACGGGCTGTGATGTGAGCACACTGCCCTTTTCGAGCTTGTTTCCGCGCAGATAAGCATCTGCACTCATCCTTTTACCGCCGTCTGTCTGCACCTCGGTGAATCTTACACATTTTCCGTCACCGCAGACCACATCAAACAGCTTTGTATCAACGACCGTACCAGCCTTTGCATCTGAGACCGCATCGGAAAGAACGGAATGATATATCTTTATACGTTTATCTCCGGAATATGCCAGAGCACACGGAGATTCCGAAAGTCCGCATATCTTATGATGAACATTTTCGGCAGTATCCGAAAAATCTATCGGACACATATCCTTTGTTATCATATCGGCATAGCAAGACTGAGATCCGTCCTGCTTTTCGGGTACAAGAGTTCCCGCTTTCAGTGCCGTTATCGTATCAATAAGGAGCCTTCCACCCACCTCGGCAAGGCGTATATACAACTCACTCGAAGTCTCGTTCTCGCCGATCTCTACCTGTTTCTTCAGGAGCATATCTCCGGTATCGAGTTCTTCACCCATGAGCATAGTAGTAACACCTGTGATCTTTTCTCCGTTGAGGATGCATCTCTGGATAGGAGCGGCACCTCTGTATCTCGGCAGCAGAGAAGCATGGACATTAATACAGCCATGAGCCGGGATATCCAGTATCCTTTTCGGAAGTATCTTCCCGTAAGCTGCAACCACGATGATCTCGGGTTTCAGTTCACAAAGTATATTGCAAAGCTCATCTGCTTCACAGCCAGCCTTCAAACTTTTTGGCTGATATACAGGAATACCATACTGTAAAGATAGCTCTTTTACAGGTGTTGGCATCAACTTATTTCCGCGTCTTCCGCGTGCTTTGTCCGGCTGAGTGAATACTGCTGCGATCTCTTCGCCGCTGTCAATCAGCGCTTTGAGACAGGTCGCGGCAAATTCCGGGGTTCCCATAAAAACTGTTTTCACGTTCTGACCTCTCACTTGTGTTTCTTTTTCTTTTTGCCGTCAGAGCCTCCTCTGCCGTTAAGCATTTCGTCGACTTCCTCGGGAGTGAGCATCCTGTCGGAGACATCTATAAAAAGCCTGCCTTCAAGATGATCGAGCTCGTGGCATATGCAGCGGGCGAAAAGCCCCTCTGCATTATATTCAACAGTTTCGCCCCTGCGGTTCTTCGCTCTGCATTTTACCTTGGCGGGACGCACCACATAGCCCCAGTCATTCGGACAGGAAAGACAGCCCTCGACCTCATGTTGTTTTCCGCTTGTTTTTACTATTTCGGGATTAATAAGCTCTATAGGTCCGTCACCGACATCTATGACAACGACCCTGCGGAGTATCCCGACCTGAGGAGCTGCAAGACCTGCACCGTCTGCTTTTTTCAGAGTATCGAACATATCATCGACAAGAGCGCTCAGCTTGTCGTCAAATACTGTGACCTCGCGGCTTTTCTTTCTGAGAACATCTTCATCCTTGTTTAAAATATTCCTGATAGCCATTAATACGTTCCTTTCATTATTACAGTCCGATATCACCGTTTATGTCAACATACATCCTGATATCGGAAAATGCCTTCGTCCTGCAGGCAGCCTTTCTGAGTTCACGGATAAAGCTGCGGAAATCGGCGGTATTCCTGCATTTTATTATGATCCTGTATCTGTACTGTCCGTTGATCTTCTCATATACACATCTTGACGGACCGAGCACTCTCAGCGGGAAAGTGATATTTTCCGCTTTGACTTTATCGGCGAGCATCTCCAGAAACAGCTTTGATGCCTCGTCAGCGCTCCTGTCATCGGCGGAGGAAAAACCCACCACGCATATATCGCAGTACGGCGGATATATCAGCGCTTTCCGCATTGCCGATTCCTGCTCGTAGAATTTTTCGTAATCCTGCTGTGCCGCAAGATTTATCACATAGTGATCCGGCACATATGTCTGTATGATCGCTCTGCCGGACTTTTCGCCCCGTCCTCCGCGCCCGACTACCTGAGCTATAAGTGAGAAAGTGCGTTCATAGCTCCTGAAATCGCCGCAGAAAAGCGCTTTGTCTATCGAAAGCACTCCGACAAGCGTTACATTCGGGAAATCAAGCCCCTTTGCGATCATCTGCGTACCGAGCATGATATCATATTCACCGTTTTCAAACGCCGTGAATGATCGGTCGTAGGCATAACGTGAATATGTAGTATCGGCGTCCATGCGCAGAAGTCTTGCCGACGGGAAAAGATCGCTTATCTCATCCTCGAGCTTCTGTGTCCCGAGTCCGCTGAGCTTCATTCTTTCGCTGCCGCAGGAGGGACACCTTTTTATCATTTCCGTGCTGTATCCGCAGTAGTGGCAGATAAGACGGTCATTGATCTTGTGGTACGTAAGCGGGATACTGCAGTTCGGACATTTCACGGGCTCGCGGCATGACGAGCAAGAAATGAAGGTATAGTATCCACGCCTGTTGAGAAGCAGTATCGACTGCTCTCCGGCATCAAGATTCGCCGATATCTCTCTGACGAGCCGGGCACTGAAAGTGCCGGAAGTCCCGCACTGTTCCTCAGTCCCCATATCAACGATATCGACCTTCGGCAAAGGCCGTGAAGAATATCTTTCGGTCATACGGAAAAGCTTGTATCTTCCGCAGCGAGCATTATAATAGCTCTCGACCGACGGTGTTGCCGATGCCATGAGCAGCACCGCATTATGGTATGCACATCGTTTTTTTGCGGCATCACGGGCATGATATCTCGGCGATGAACCGGATTTATATGCCGACTCTCCCTCCTCGTCAATAACGATAAGCCCGATATTGTCAAGAGGAGCAAAGACCGCGCTCCTCGTGCCGACAACTATCCTGCTGCCGCCCGAGGCGATGCGCTTGTATTCATTCATACGTCTGGACATCGAAAGACCGCTGTGCAGCACCGATACCATATCTCCGAACAGTGCTTCAAAACGCGCCGTAGTCTGCGGTGTGAGCGATATTTCGGGGATAAGCACGATGACATTGCGTCCGAGTGACAGAGTATGTTGTATCAGCTTTGCAAAAACAGGAGTTTTGCCGCTGCCTGTAACTCCGAAAAGCAGCGCCGCCGACGGCTTGCCCAGCTCGATAAGTGTCGAGATGCCGTCATATACCGACTGCTGCGCGGGTGTAAGCACGATATCATCAGGATCCTTGTACGCTTCTGCCTCAGAAGGGCTTATGACGTCATATTCAAAGGACTCCGCAGCACCGCATTTTATCAGATTCTTTATGACCTGCGGCGTTGATCCGCAGAGATAGCACAGTTCTTTTACAGAGGCAGCACCGTTTTCTGCGAGGATCTCAACTGCCGCCTTCTGTTTGCGTGAAAGCCTGAACAAAGCAGGGTCACAGACATAATCATCTGTAAGCCGCACCATTGTGACAGATTCGTTCTTTGTACGCTGCTTCAGCTCTCCGTATTCGTATATAACGCCGTTTCGGAGCAGCTCCTCGGCATACTGTCTGTCCGAGCCCTCAAATGCGGCGGATATCATCATTTCCCGTTCGCGGCGGTTCTTCACCTCTGCAAAGGAGGAATACAGATCGGCAGCCTGACGCGAAAGTCCCGCTCTGACTGCCGAAGGGCAGTCGGATATGGAGTATTTTTCGGTAAAGTTGACTGCAAGCCCCGGTGGGATCAGCACACTGAGCGCCTCGTAGTAGGTACAGAGTGTCATTTCATGCAGCCAGAGTAGCATTCCGAGCATTTCTTTCCCTATGATCGGTGAAGGATCGACAAGCGCAGACAGATATTTCATTTTCCCCGTATCGGCATTATCCGTGTCATATACGGAAAGAATGACAGCCATGCGTCTTTTGTTCCCTCTGCCGAATGGAACAACTGCTCTCTTGCCTGCCTCGGCTGCGGAATAAAGCTCATCCGGAACAAGATAGCTGTATAGACTGTCAAAGCCGCTTTTTGTTCCGCTCACTCCGACATCTGCTATCCGCACAGATGATGAAGTGTTCATTCTGCAGGCGAATTGTTCTTCTTGAGAATCGGATCCTCAATAATATAGTATTTTCTTGCATTGAGCTCATCAACGGCGGTCTTTACGGGTTTTTCCTCAAGAACGAGCCCTTTTTCCGAAAGATCCTCCGCAATTGACCTTGCGCGTTTTGCAACGCCCATTACGATCGAATAATAGCTTTCGTTTTTTGTTCTTACCTGTGCAAGACACGGTCTAAGCATTTTCAAGCACCTCATCTATTTTATATTTATTGGCTGCCGAAGACATTTCCGCGGCAGAGATTATCGTTTTCATATCGGCAACAGCCTCGTCAAGAGGACCGTTCACCATTATATAATCATATCCGGCGGCACATCTTATCTCTTCCGATGCTTTCTTTATACGCCTGTCGATCACATCGGCTGTTTCCGTACCTCTTTTTTCAAGGCGGTGACGAAGCTCCTTTACAGACGGCGGAAGTATGAATATCAGCACCGAATCGGGACGTATCCTTTTGACATTTCCTGCGCCCTCGACCTCGATCTCGAGTATGACATTCTTGCCCTCGGCAAGCTTCTGGTCGATAACATCGAGCGGAGTGCCGTAGTAATTGCCGCAGTATTCGGTATATTCGAGCATCCTGCCTTCCTTTATCGCCATTTCAAAGCTCTCACGGGTAATGAACCTGTAATTCACTCCGTCCTGTTCTCCGGGACGCGGAGCGCGTGTTGTTGCCGATACGGAATAATAAAATCTGTCATCCTTCAGTATCTCGGAAAGGATAGTTCCCTTTCCGCAGCCGGACGGTCCCGACACCACGAACAATATACCTTTTTTACTCATCACAATCGTCCTCCGCATCATTGCTGCTATCCGCCGTTCTGCCCGCTACCGAAGCGGGAGCTATAGCGGAAAGGATCACATGACCGCTGTCGGCGATCATGACTGTGCGTGTTTTTCTGCCATAGGTCGCATCTATACATATCTGTTTGTCCTTGGCCTCCTGTACGATCCTCTTGATAGGAGCGCTTTCCGGACTCACAGCGGCTATTATCCTATCGGCATTCACCAGATTACCGAAGCCGATATTTATCATTTTCATCGGTGTGACTCACTCCACATTCTGTATCTGTTCGCGAAGCTTCTCGATCTCCGCCTTGATATCGAGCACATCTGAGGTTATCTGTCTGTCCTGAGCCTTAGAACCAATCGTATTTGCTTCGCGGTTGAATTCCTGTATAAGGAAATCGAGCTTTCTGCCGACAGGCTCATCAAGCTCTATCAATTTTCTGAACTGGGCAATATGGCTCCTGAGACGGACTGTCTCTTCATCAACAGCGGTCTTGTCTGCAAATATCGCAGCCTCGGTGAGTATCCTCTGTTCGTCAATATCTTTGTCTTCAAGTATATCGCACAGCTTGGTATACAGGCGCTGCCTGTATTCTTCGTTTACCGACGGCGAACGCTGTTCGATATTTCCGACAAGCTCTTCTATGCGGACGAGCCTGCTTTC
Source organism: Oscillospiraceae bacterium (assembly GCA_024697725.1). Taxonomy (GTDB): domain Bacteria; phylum Bacillota; class Clostridia; order Oscillospirales; family Ruminococcaceae; genus RGIG4694. The sequence goes on along the minus strand of JAILFE010000291.1, from coordinate 22 downwards.
AAAATCGGCTTTCATCCTTTCG
>JAILFE010000274.1 GCA_024697725.1 Oscillospiraceae bacterium | reverse complement strand
ATAGGCACCTCCGATCTGCTTCGGACCTTCCTTACGGCCACCTCTTGTTCTATGTCTACATGATACAACATCTTAAACCGTAATGAGTCCGATAAGATAGCATCATTGTCGAACTCACGTTCATCGGGTTACTGTTCAGAGGTTTGCACCGCGCGCAGAAAACGCCAGGCTAAAGCAGTATAATTTTCCTGCCAGGGATAAAGAAGATCTTGAACGAAATATCAGATATCTTAACCAGGTCATAAGAATCGTGAAAGACAAGTCGAAATGGACAGATTATTTTGTAACTGTTCCTTACTGTTCGGCTATGTGCTTCGTCGTTGTCTACGCGCACTCGGGACTTTCACCCGTTAGAATTTGCCCATGTCGGACGAACTAAAAATAAACCGTACACTTTTTACTGTGTACGGCTTTGTTCTGATATCTTTCACTTGTGTGTTCTTTTTCGTACCTGTTTTTCTTTGATTTTATACGGATCCAATTTGGCACTCAAACCACTATTTTGGACGTTACAGATCAATCTTCAGCGTGGTCAAACGGCATATCAAATCCTGACCAGATCTTTTTGTTTGTCCATAGTTCATCTGCGTCTTTCCAGAATTTATGCTCAGGCACAAGTCCGAGCGGAAGAAATACAGCTTCACAGAGGTACAAACTGCCGACACAGATATATACTTCGCCGAGCTTTGGCTGACTGCCGTAAACTCCGGTCGTAAGAAAGCCGTCACTATCAAACATACCTCCCTGCACAGTCTTTTCGATCACCGCTGACAGACCGCATCTCACCTGCGCAGGAGATATATTTTTGGGCAGATTTTCGGTGAGAACTGCATGAGAAAGCGCATGGAACGCACCAAACCGATAGCATATCGACCGGCCGATCATCGGATAGGTCCCGTCGGGGGCGATCATTCGCTCCAATACAGCCGCATAGCGTGAAGCCCGTTTCCGCACCGTCGGCAGCAGCTCTGAGTATTTACTGTCACGCTCCGAAAAAAATCCCACAATATCTGTGTACATCGGCTGTATAACAAAGCTGTTATAGTAATCAAAATGAAAGCGTTCACCGTCGCCGTATGCTCCGTCACCGACATACCACTCTTCAAATTTACGTACAGCATAATCGACAGGAGCCGGGTCATATTTTTCACCCATTAACGCCAGTACTGTCTCTATCATTGCTGAAAAGAAAAGCCAGTTGGACGGAAAAGGTTTAAACCTTCCGGCAGCCCTGAGTGAATTTGCAAGATTAAGCTTCACCCGTTCGTCAAGAGTCTGATAAAGCGCTTCAGGAGCGCGAAGTACAGCATATGCGAGGAATGCCGCATCGACAAGTGACTGCCCGTATCCCTCGGAGAAATTCATAAGGTCGGGGGAATCGGGATCGGTTGCAGCATCAATACACTCACGAACCAGTGTGCGGTATTTTTTCTGTAAAACCGCTTCTTCGCCGTCAAGTCCGCCAAGTTCCAACCATGGAGCAATTCCCATAAGTGTACGTCCGAAGGCTTCAAGGCACGCATACATAGCGCGGTCAGGCTTCTCAACAGGCAGCTTTTCATGCAGCCTGCGTTCCGCAAGAGATCTCAATACCGGATCGGCGATCCTGAGCATAAGTGCCAGCCAGTCATTTCTTACCATATAAATGTTTCCTTTCCGCAAAGCTTTGCAACAGCTTCGGTGAAGTAGTAATCGCCGTAGATGATTGAAAACTCGTGCTTATTATCGTGATATGCGGCTGTACATTTTTCCAGTAGATAGTCGCAGTTCTCGTCAAGGCTGAGCCGTTTATCCGCAAGCGTACCCAGCAGCTTCAATGCTGTTTTGTGATAACCGTCATTGTTCGCATATTTCGCAAGCTCTATCAATCCGCAGGCAGCGATCGCCGCAGCTGTGGAATCCTCATATGCAGGAAAATGCGGCTGATCGAAGTCAACGGGTATCAGACAGCTTTCGGGTATTCGTGAAACGAACCTATCGGCGATCTTCACGGCAGTATTTAGATATTCTCGCTTCTTCGTGTGAATATATGACAGAGTGAAGCCGTAAATCCCCCAAGCCTGTCCGCGTGTCCATGACGATCCGTGACCGTATCCCTGTCCTCCGAGGCTTCTGAGCCGCCTGCCTGTTTCCGGGTCAAACTCGACAATGTGACATACCGAACCGTCCTCACGCACAAAAGCGGTCATAGCGGTATCCGCATGGCACATGGCGATCTGACGGAAACGCGGGTCGCTGATGATCTCACTCACGCAGTAAAGCAGCGGTAGGTTCATCATACAGTCTATTATTGCCAGACCTGCCGCCGAGCCGTCACCAATGTCATTCCATGCTCTTATATATCCGCCCGCAGGGTTAAAACGCCCCGCAAGATCATTGGCGGAAATCATCAGTCTGTTTTTTGAGCTTTCCGACTTTGTGAGTATGTAGCTCGCGCCTGCCGTAGGCAGCCAGCGGAACCCGCTGTCGTGATCCATTCCATTCGCATCGAGCAGCACACAGTCAAGCTGCTTTTCTGTCCATTCAGCAATGTTTCGGAAAACAGTGTCACCGTAAGCACCATAGAGCTGCCACAGCATCCCTGCCCAAAATCCGTTTGTCCACCATGAGATGTTTTTATCAGTGAGATCATCAAATACTCCGTTTTCAGTGGTGTACGGTATCTTGTTCACGCTTCGCTCTGCGATCTTCAAAGTCTTTGTATGTATCAGGTCAAGCAGCTTATCGGGATCATTTATATTCATTATTGTACTCCTTTCAATAGTTTTTTGGCGGCAGAGTCTTTCACATAAGGTCATCCCGACTGAAAATTCTGACAATAACACCTTTTTCACACATTTCCACATTTGATGACAGCATCATGCTCTTTGGAAAAATGAGACTCGGACTGTCTGTGCATATGGATGGTATGCAGTTATCGGGGGAACTGCCGTTATTCTCAATAAAGATCCTGCATTTATTTCCGTACTTATCTGTGCCATGAAGAATATATCTTGCGGACAAGCTCATGCTCCCGTCAGGGAAAAAATGCTGTGTGTCAATGCCGTTTATTTGTGTTCTGCCGCTGAACAGCTCTCCGTGTGTTTCGGCAGAAAACGGTATCATTACGATCCTTTCGTTTTCTCCTTCGACAGTCTCAGCAGGATAAAGAGTTACATTTATCTCCATCATCAATTTCATTATGGTCACCTATCCGAACATCTTCGGCAATCCGTTATACAGTATATGCAGTGCTGTTTTCAGGTCGTGACCGCAATCGGGACAAATACACTCGTACAGATTGCCTTCATTGAAGCTTTCGGAATAAATGAAAGTGTCGGTCAGCTTCTTCATCGCATTTATCTGCGGCGTGAGATTCGGCTCTGCAATATCAGCATCTCCGCAGCCCGCATAAATAAAGATATCATCTGAGGCAAACCCGCTGTTTGCTATCTCGCGGGCAAGCTCCGCAGCCGTTTCATCGGGTCTGCTGCCGCCAGCAGTCATCCCAAGCTCCCAGCAATCACCGCTCATAGGCATGAAATACGCAAACTTATCCATGCAGTACCCCAGTACATTCCATGTCACGACAGCTCCCATGGAATATCCCGAAAATGCACGGTGCTTTCTTGACTGCACAAAGCCGCGCTCCGTGACATCTTCTGCATAAGTGCGGTACTTTCTCTCAAATAACGGCATGATATCATTTATAAGCTCATGCCTGAAATTCAGACAATTCTCAGTCGCATCGTCACTGTATTCGTTCAGCCAGCTCACAGCACATACAATGAGAGGCTCAATAAGTCCGTTTTGTATCATATTGTCCAGGAGGCGCGTTACCTCGGAGGTGCAGCCCTCTCCGCCGAGATACCATTCGGGAGAACACGCTCCTCCGTGTATCAGATACAGAACATTGTATCTTCTTTCGGTATTATTTTCGTCATATCCTTCCGGCAGATATACAAGAGCGTATTTGTTATAGACAGTATTATCCTCGGCAGCGTAGTTTCTTGTCGTATAGTTAAATCGGACAACTCTGCATTCGGAGACATTTTTATTGAGAATATACTCATCAGGCAGCCTGCGGTATGTGTTATCCTGATATTTCCTTTTTTTCATAAATACCTCCGTCCGCTGTTATTGCCTGTGTATTCTCAGCACAGTCACCGAAAGCGGTGAAACGGTGTAGTTGAATTTTTCCGTGATCCCCTCTGATATTTCAGTCCGCAGCGTCACGGATTCCGGCTGACCGAGAATATTATCAGCCGTCATGCTGTCCGCCGAAACGATCTCAACATCTGCCGATTCACTGATAGTTCCCGCATTCTGGATATCAATCGCAAATGTTTTGGGTGAATTTTTTTCATTTATGAGCTTGATGATAATATCTCCCGTTTCATCGGTGCTTGTGACTTCATAAGCCTCGGATTCTGATGTTTCGGGAATGTCGTAGTCTATCATCAGCCTGTCATCCATATAGCACTTGACATTGCTTTCGGTGACGACGATCTTCAGCGCATAGGTCTTTCCGTCCCGGATCCTGCAATTTGTGACTGTTCCGCTCACCTGATCGGATTTTATCCCGTCCTTTACCTTTTGCAGACAGGATACAGTGTTGTTCCAGCCGCCTATGTTCCAGAACCAGTTGTTTTCCTTGTCACCCACCGAAAAAGGTATCAGAAAGCCTTCCATGCCGGATATTTTTGCTGCTTCAAGAGTGTAGGTGTAATTCGTCCGATCCTCTTCGCCGAAATATACCGCAGAACCTGTTGCGGAATAAAGATCTGTATTTGTGATGCCTGCCGATTGTTCAAGAGCGCCGTCCTTTATTGCCCAATTTCCGTCCGAGGCTTTCTGCCAGTCTGCGATGCTGTCCGATGAAAAATCATCCTCCGCGATCACCTCGCCCGTGTCATTGTCAACTATCTTTATATTGTCAAAAAATGCTTTTGTATTCCATGTTCCTACGCCGATCTTTCCCGCGAATCTCGGCTTTTCGGTGATCCGCGCTCCATTCAGTTCTGACGAAAGCAGTCTTGTTCCCGCGTTTCTCGCGAATATCTGCTGAACATAGTAGTTGACGGAGCAGGTGACAGTATCATTACTGAACCATATCAGATCGGGCGACCAGTGAAGCGCGGTCAGATTGCCGAACAGCGGAGCATATGCCGCAAGCTTCACGATATCGCCGTTGCGCTCCAGTCCCGTCATATATGCGGCTTCGGCGAGAGCGGCTTTCATAGTGTTGGACTGCGCCGCGTATTCTCCGAGGAATACGGGTATCCCGCCACCGTAAAGGGAGGCCGTCATTCCGTCCGTACTGCGGCTGTAATTTGATTCATCATAGTAGTCGGTATGTTCGAGGAACCATTCGGGAGAATTGTAATAATGGTGATCCGTAAGTCCCGCAAAATCGGTAATATCCTCAAAGCCGCCGTCAGAAAGCACATATTCCGCATAATCGTAGGAATCCATATACATAGTGTGACCGCTGTCGCCGTCATCGGGTCCTGCGGTGTATATAAGCTCGATGTCACCGTACATTTCGGGGTCGTCTCTTTTTGCTTTTGCGAACGCCTCTGCAAAAGCGGTATACTTCTCGAAGAAAATATCGCCCCAGTCCTCATTGCCTATACCGACATATTTCAATTCAAACGGCTCTGGATGTCCCATTGCGGCACGCACCGCTCCCCATTTTGTCGATGGATCGCCTTTGCAGAATTCCACAAGATCAAGCGCATCTTGAATATAACCGCGAAATTCATCGCTGTTGATATCAGGCTCACGCCCGTGACCCTGCGGGATACAGTGCATCCCGACATTGAGTACGGGAACAGGCAGAGCGTTCAGATCCTCCGCAAGCAGGAAATACTCATAAAATCCCAGCCCGTAGCTCATATATGAGGGATACGGATCATTGTTTGTGCGTTCATCCGTCCATATATTCTGACCCTGCTTCCGAGCGGCGACATCTCCGTATGTATCATTGAAAAGCAGCGGTTCGCCGTCCCTGCCGACACCTACGGAATCCTTCCAATCATAGGCGAGATCGAGGGTATATCCCTCTGTCACGCATCCGCCCGGAAAGCGCAGGAATTTCGGTTCAAGCGCTTCGAGCTTCTCAGCCAGATCTTTACGCAGACCGTTTTTTCTGCCTTTATATGTGTCCTGCGGGAGCATTGAAATAAAGTCGATATCTGCCTTCCCGTCATCTATCAGCACCTGCAGCTTTACATTCTTATTCGCTTTCACAGACGGGGTAAGAGTCACCTCATATTTATGCCACTCATCCGAAACAGACGTGACAGCTTCTTCCGCGATCATCTCACCGTCCGCTGTGAGCGCAAAATATACTCTGCCCGAATAGCCGTCAACACCTCTGATGTATGCGGAAACATCATAAGCCGCATTCTCTTTTATCGCCATTCCGTCAAGAAAGCCCTTGTTTGCGATACCTGCGCGCTCTCCCGAAGTATTTTCCAATGTCATATAATTGGGATTATTCTCGTTGAGAGGCTGATAATCACCGTCCGCTATTCCGTCACCCGTTACGACATTTGCATTGATCACGCCGACATCCGACCATGCGTGACGCTCGTTTCCGCTTGCGAGATCTGTAAATTCAAATGAGCGGTTCTGCACCATTTCCGCATACAAGCCGCCGTCGGCAGCGAAGTTGATATCCTCGATAAATATGCCGAAAAGCGTGTCGCTGATGTCGTGTACAGGCGTTCCCGCATCGATCGTCAGCGAATAATGGCTGTTTTCCGTGTCGTATGCCGAAACCTCACCTTCCGTTCCGTAGATCCTTGAACGGTCATTCTGTACAGCCGCTTCGGCTTCATTGGAAGCTGACTGTGCTGTTTCATTTTTCTGTTCTGCGGATGTCTGTTCCGTCTCGGTCTGCTGTGTATGATCTGTTTTTCCTGTTTCTGTATTTGCGCAGGCTGTGCAGCCGAGAACCGCAGCAGCACATATAAGGACTTGCAAATTAATAAAACCAACAGTCCGGCTTGTCGGTTTTACTTCTTTACAAGTCCTAAGTATTTTCAAAATCTTCTTATTCATGATTATCCTTTCAGCTTTTGAGATTGTTTTCCACCCGATACAGCAGCGAGAAAAGCTGCTGCTTTTCTTCCTCGGAAAAACCCTCGAAGCACTTGCGTTCAAGCTCCTCGACCTTTTCGTCGATCTTATCGGAAAGCTCCCTGCCGTGATCGGTCAGAAAGATCGCATTGGCGTGCTTACTGACCGACACAACGATCTTTTCTTTCCTGATACAGCCCTTATCCTCCAGCTTTCTAAGCAGTACCGTCAGTGTGGATTCCCGCACCCTGCAAGCCGCAGCAAGCTCCTTCTGCACACAGCCCTCGTATGCCCGCAGTGTATAAAGCACCTTAGGCTGTCCCTCTGTGAGACCGAGCTTTTCAAAGCATTTACGTATTTGCTCCCAGTGAGCGGCGTTTGTGTTCAGCAATGCTATAAACAATTTGTCATACATAATATTATTTTGTCTCCTTATCAAGAAATTCAAGCACCTTTTCTTTTGCGGTCTGACCGCCCTGCATGGAGAAGCCGTGACCTTCTCCGTCCATTTTTATAAGCTCGGCATGGTCATATATCTCAACTGCCCGTTCGGAATATGAGTAAGGCACTATATCATCCTTGTCACCGTGGAGAATAAGAACATCTCCTTTAAAATTTCCGATCGTTCCGAAAACATCAATCGTCTGCGCGTCGGCAATAAATCCTCTGCCGAGCTTAAGACCCCAGAAATCAAATGCTTCGGGAGCGTCCTCCGCACTTTTATATTTCTTTCCCCAGTCATCGGGAACACACAGCGCAGGGAAATACATTGCAAGCGCTTTGACCTCGTCCGCTCTTTCCGCAGCCGCAAGTGCGGATACAAGTCCGCCCTGACTTCCGCCGAAAAGAACGATATTATCACTGTCAACATTATCCATTGACTTGATATAGTCGAATACGGCAAGCAGATCCTCTTTTTCGGATGTTACAGTCATATCTGTACTTTCTCCGGTGCTTTTGCTGTTTACCGAGCCTCCGCAGAAATCGAGCGCATATGCTATATATCCATGACGCGCATAGTAATTGCACTCGCGCACCCAGTCCGCATTTGTGCCGTTATAACCGTGGCACAGAATTATCGCGGGATATTTTCCCGTTTCTGTCGGAGCATAAAGCTTGCCGTATACTGTCCTGTCACCGTTCGGGATAAGCAGTTCTTCTATAGATATATCCATCGTCACATTCTCCTTGTCATCAGTTGTATTACTTTCAGCGGATGTTTCATTTGTCACAGTGGTTTCGGCAGCAGTCTCTGCAGATGTTTCCGAAGATGCAGTCACGTTTTCAACTGCTGCGGCGATGTTTTCCGATGGTGAGGACTGATCGGCAGAACCGCAACCCGACAAACAGATCACTAATGTACTTAGTATTACAAGATAATATTTATTTTGTTTCAAAGCATTACCCCCACCCCCCCAAAAAAATCTAATTAGAATACTAATTTAATTGTTGTATTTATAATTCTGATGCGGATGTTTGTCAATAGGCTGTGTAATAATAATCGGATTTTGTATAGATCGACAATTTATTAAGCGGGAATATGTGAAATATAACAAGAATATTTGGGTTGTTGCCAAAACAGTGGGTGCCTTTATAAAGATACTGTTATGAGTATGACAGGGTGATCCGGAAATTTTTCCATCAGAGACTGCTGCAAAATAATCTGCACATCTTATTTTTTTGTATCACGCTGTAACTTAAGACAATATGGCTGCCTGCGCCGAAAAGTCGCGGGCAGCATCTCCATATGAATCTGTAACTTTATACCCGCTCAGATCCACGTTATTCTTGCTGCAGAATTCCTCAAAGCTGCATGAATCCTCAAAACGATGATAAACATAAAGTATCTTATCTTCAAAGCATCGCGTAACAAGCTGGGAGCCTTTTGGTAAATTGTAGCTCCCCACATTGTTTATTATCCTGTCGGTAAAACCGTTTTTGATGATGGGCGCAGCCTTCCTGTAAAATAAAATGGCCCTGTCCAAAAGCTCCCACTGTTCATCATCCAGATCGTATATATCACCGCTTAGTCCCATGCGCCCAAGGAAGGTAGCACACAGAGAATAAAAGATCCTCTCACGCGTATCCTTTGCGCGCAGCACCGCCCAGATCTGACTCTGCTGAGGCTTTATCACACGCTGTACATTTGCCGCTATAACCGGCAGTGATGCTATCTCATGAGCATCCGAAAAGCTTGCCTGTGAAGCCAGCTGCATAAATGAAGGTTCCAGACGGTGTCCGCCGCTTGAACAGTTCTCGATCACAAGCTCCGGGATCTCTCTTCTCATCCTGTGGAAGAACTCCTGCGTAGCCAGTACCTTTTTCCTTAAGTTTTCGCCTAAGGATCCGTCACCGTCACAGCCTATGCCTAAAGTATCATTGTAATCAACTTTTATATATCCGAAGCCGTCTTCCTTTAATCTGTCGATAACGCTTTTTTTCAGATAATCCTGCACATAAGGATCTTCCATATCCCAGAAACGTGCACCGCCTATTGTCAGGGGGACACCGTCTTTTTTGATCAGATGATCTGTATCCTCAAACTGCTTTGCTTTATAACCTACGGTCTCAAACTCAAACCATATACCGGGTATCATTCCCTTAGCTCTTACATGATCGGCCAGTTCCTTTAAGCCGTTCGGAAAACGCTTTTTGTTTATGCTCCAGTCACCGCGGTATTCCCACCAGTTACCGCATTCGGAATACCAGCCGGAATCCATCACCAGGTATTTAATGCCTTTTCCCTCTATCTTATCAGCAAGCCTCTTAAGCTTGTCTATATCGGGATTGCCCCAGGTCGTGCAATACTCATTGAAGGTGATGCCCATATCTTCATCAACAGGACTGATATCGCTCTGCTGCGCTTTGACCAGCTTATCACATACTTCTTCCAGCGTGCTTCCCTGTGCTACCACTGCCATGGGCGCTTCAAATCTTTCACCGGGAAGTATCTTCTTAGTCCATGCGCCGAAGTCCCTGTCCGCTATCCCGCCGGAGAGAGTCACCACATCTCCCGCCCTTACAACGAGCTCGATCTGCCATGACGCAGGTGAATACAGCTGAACCGCTGTAAAAACATGCTCCTTGCTGTCTTCCAATGCAATAAAGGGAAAATACTTTCTTACGGGCATGGTTCCCACATTACCGAATTTTTCTACACGGTATGCCATATTGTTCCATGAATGCTCCATGTTAAGGCTTACTATATCATCCGTCTTTACCCTTCCTTCCGCACTCCAGAAAGAAAGTATGCGATGTATCCTGTCTGCTTTGATATCAGGTAAAAGAAAAGATGTGATCATCTCAAGCTCAAGCTCCTGAGGGGAAGCATTCTCAAAAAAAGTTCTTACTTCATACGCATCGCACGCAGCACTCTTAACAGTACTTACAGACAGTTTAAGGCCGTCATCCGACAGTGCTTCATACAGCTCATCTGTTTCGTTCACTTTTGTAAAACGCCGCATCGTTGAGCTTCCCAGCATCGTTAACCCGCAGGAATAAAAACCTGCGTATTCGTCTCCGATCAGTTTTATTTCTGCTTTGCTCTTCATCATCATAAATCTCCCCTTATACCAGCTGCTGCAGGATATACGGATCCTTTATTTTCTGATCCTCTGCAAAGAATATTATCTTTGACAGCACTTCTGCGGTCTTGGGATCATGATCACTCCTTATTTCTGTTACGGTATTCCTCAAGATACCCATTCATTTCTTTTGCCTGTGTAAGCTCAAAGATATACTCAACCGCAATTGCAAGGATAAAAACCACCAGCACGCCCACAGCTATGCCGATCACTACTTCTATCCGCTCAGACGGGATATTGGGTGCGTTAAATACTATCAGGAGTATCAGCGCCTCAACGCTCAATTCCTGGATAATGCGTCTGATGATCAATTGTTTCATACTGATCTCTTTATCCGGATTAAAAAAGAAAACAGGTATCACACCTACCGCCGCATAGATCAGCGGCGAAACAAAGGCTTCATAACCAAAGGTCCTGTCACTGTCGATCAAAAGTCCCAAAACCATCAGAAGAACGGTGATCAGTGTCACAAGGATAAAATATAAGCGGAATGCTTCCCCTAATCTTTCTTTTATCCTCATCACGACTCACCGCCTTTCAATGCCTTCTTCAGATCCGCAACATATTTCCTGGATATCACGACCTCCTCCTCATTCCTGAGAAGTGCCGTATACCTTCCTCCCAGAGCCGGCTTGATCGAGCGTATCTTCATCAGGTTCAGCAGCACGCCTTTCTGCACTCTCAGAAAGGTCCTGCCCCTAAGCATCTCTTCCAGCTCATACAGTCTTAGCCTCACTTCATAGCTTTCTTTTGCGGTATAAATGAACAGCATGTTATCAACCGATTCGGCATAATAAACATCCACGATCGGTATTTCCATTTTTCGGCCGTCACATTCCGTACTCAGCTGTCCCTGTCTGGACTTCACAAAAGAAATGATCTCCGCCACATCATCCGTCAGTTTATGACAGCGGATCTCCAGAACTTCCGGCTCCTCTGTTGGTATCTTTTTAACTCTTATTTCCACATCTGTCTTCTCCTGCCTGTCGATACCCCATAATCCGAAGTATACCAAGCAGACTGCTTATTTACAAGCGCGGTATCCGCCCCCTGTTCCACCTTAAGCGTCTTCCACATAACAAGACTGTATATGACGCATATCACAAGTGAAAAGACAAGAGAAACCATCATTTCCCGCTCAGCGCTTCCGAAAAATCCCAGCGACGCCTCTTCATCGCTTACGGCCGAGCAGGCGTTGTTGACCCCGTGAAATATGATGCACGGAATAAGACTCTTCCCCTTATAAAAGATCGTCACGAGCGTAAAGCCCACGGCTGTCGCAAATACGATCTGCAAAGCCGTTTCCGCAAGGTCCTGCCCGTTCAGCAGATTAACGATATGCCCGATCCCAAAAGTGAGTGAAGACACAATAACAGCGCTTTTCACATTTCTCTTCGCCATCCCGGCAAAGAGGAAGCCCCGGAAGATGATCTCTTCCAGGAAACCTACGCAGAGCATGCTTATGATATAAAAAGCCGTCTCCGCTGCGGAATATTTCAGTGTCACGCCAAAGAATATGCCTGAAAATCCAATGAGCATAAGCGGTATATAAAACCATGCCCTGCAGATCCCGTATGCCGGCTTTTTGAGTCCGTATTTTTCGGACAAGCCGTTCTTCCCAATCCAAAACAATATCAGTATCATAAGAACCAGATGAAATATCATCGCCGGCAGCTTGATGATCCCTATACTCTGCGCCAGCGCTTCGCACAGGCTTGTTCCCACTACATAGATCACGATGCAGATGATCGCAAATGTCACTTCATTTTTTCGATAGATCTTATTCATTTCAATTTCCTCCATTCCTGCGGATAATATCTGCGAAAAAAAAAGCATACAGTTATTCCGCTTTTGAAATGACTATAAGCATGTTTCCCTGTCCGTACAATATCACCGGATCCAAGATGCATTTTTATGCGGTAAGATGCACTGTGCAAAAAAAATCCCCCAAGGACAAATAATAAGTATGACTATAACTTTTAACATTTAAAATCCACCTCTTGCCGGTTTTAAGCCAAAACCGGGCATTTCTTAAAGCATCTCCTTGGCTTTGTTTATCAGGCCAAGAAGTCCTTTTTCCTTTATGAGTGCTATTCCCTGTCCCTCATCTCCCAGAACGATCAGGT
>JAILFE010000225.1 GCA_024697725.1 Oscillospiraceae bacterium | reverse complement strand
ATAGATACGGACGGGACAGATACGGGTTATATGCCGTGCTATCTGTATCAGTCGGAATATACAGCGCCCGATGAAGCTCTCAGGGATTTTTACAATGAAATAAAAGAAAAATGTCCGTCCGGGGATATTACGGAGAGAGTGACCTGTTACTGCGATATCCTCTCGGACACAGTAGAATATAAAAAAGGGATAACGGATACAAACACAAAAGCATCCGATGTATATGCTCTGAAAGCAGGAGTATGTCAGGATTTTTCGCATCTTCTCATATCTATACTGCGAATGGACGGCATAGCCGCAAGATACGCCGCAGGGCTTGCTTTCTGCGACGGAGAAACACATTCATGGGTGGAATACTGGAACAAGGACCGCTGGGAGGGTTTCGACCCCGCAAATAACTGTCCGGTGAATGACGGTTATCTTGTGCTCTCGCACGGACGTGATTTCCGCGACTGTGCCATAGACCGCGGGATAATGTTCGGAAGATATACGAATCAGCTCCAGCTCGTAAGATCAGTTCTCTCTTGACGGAAGGTGATAGGATGATAGAAACGATAGCTTCTGCGGCGCTTGCCGTCGGAGAAGCTCTGAATATACGCAAAAAGCGGATAAAAAACGGAACAGGCAGAACTCGTCTCAGTCTTGTCACAGGAACTCACGGGGACGAGCTTGAGGGGCAGTACCTCACATATCTTGTCGGAAGTTATCTGGAAAAACATATCGATATGCTTGACGGTATAATCGATATCTATCCTGCGCTCAATCCTATGGGGATCGATTCGATAACACGGGGCATACCGATGTTCGATCTTGATATGAACAGGGTATTTCCCGGTTCAAAGGACGGAACGATGACCGAAGTCATCTGCAATTCGATAGTCGAGGATATCCTCGGTTCGGATATGTGTGTGGATATCCATTCAAGCAATATCTTTCTGAAAGAGATACCGCAGATACGGATAAGTGTTCCGACTGCCGAAGCGCTTATCCCTTATGCGGAAATGATGAATGTCGATCTGATATGGGTGCATGAATCCGCGACCGTTCTTGAATCAACGCTTGCTCATACGCTCAATTCACGGGGCACAAAGACGCTTGTTGTGGAAATGGGCGTCGGAATGAGGATAACAAAGGAATATTGTTATCAGCTGTTTGACGGCGTTCTGAATCTCATGAAAAATCTCGGGATGTGGAAAGGCGATGTCAACGGGATACACAAGCCGCTGCTTTCGGTAAACCGCAATGTGGGATTCGTAAATTCGGATGCCGCAGGAATATTCGTGCCATGCGTGAACTTCGGCGATACTGTCCGAAAAGGAGAACACATCGGAGATGTCGTCGATCCGCTCTCATCACAGATCGTCGAAAATGTTAATGCGGTAAGTGACGGCATCATCTTTACTCTGAGGGAATATCCCGTTGTATACGGCGGTTCACTGCTTGCGAGAATACTTGAAACATCCGAAGGAGAAGAAGTGCTATGAAAAAGTCAATTTTATTCTCACTAAGATCTCCTTACCGTGAGCAGCTCGACGTGTACGGCTACACATTCGGACACGGCAGAAAGACACTTGCAATAGTCGGTGCGATGCGGGGGAACGAAGTCCAGCAGATGTATGTCTGCAGCCGTCTTGTGCGTGAGATGAAAAAGACCGAAGCCGCGGGAAAGATTGCCGATGACTGCGAGATAATGATAATCCCCTGCGTGAATTATTATTCCATGAATATCGGAAAGCGTTTCTGGGCAATGGATAACACCGATATAAACAGGATGTTTCCCGGATACGATCAGGGTGAGACTACTCAGCGCATAGCAGACGGTCTTTTCAGAAATCTGCAGGGATATGAGTACGGGATACAGTTTGCAAGTTTTTATCAGCAGGGAAATTTTCTTCCTCATGTAAAGCTTATGGATACGGGATTCACGGACAGCGAATTGATGAAAGATTTCGGTCTGAGGTACGGGATAATCAGAAGACCCCGTCCGTATGATACAACGACCCTCAATTACAACTGGCAGATATGGGAGACAAAGGCTTTTTCGGTATATGCAAACGCAACGGATACGATAGATGAGGACTCAGCCGATGAAGTCTTTTACGCTGTACTGCGTTTTATGAAAAACAGGGATATCGCAGATACAAAAGTCCAGCCGGGATTTTCGACCGATCTGATAAACGAATCCGAAACACATCAGGTGCAGTCGGAAAAAGCGGGAATATTCACAAGTGCGGTCGATATCGGAAAATATGCGGAAACGGGAGATATTCTCGGCAGAATAACCGACCCGTTTGACGGCGAGATCATTTCCGAAATACGTTCACCGATATCGGGAACAGTCTATTTTGAATATCAGAATCCTCTGATAAATGAAAATACCGTATGCTTCAAGATCATAAAAGGATAGAGACGAATCAATAGCGGATATTTCAAATCCCGTACAGGTCACCAATCCAAACCCTTGGAAACGCCGCAATATAGCCGTTTCCGAGAGTTTCTTTTATACTGAAAAATGCGTTTGTCCGCTAAGGGTGCAAAAGCTAAGCGAAAAACAGGATAAACTAACTTTTATAAATTGTTCTGAAATAGCATATTTTCGGGCATTTCTGCATATCACGACAAGCCACGATAAATGCTCCGAGATTTTCAATTAATTATATCATGCTTGCTATTTTTCATAATCAGCATTATCAATAATAACAGAATCCCTATCATTTGTTAATTTTACTTTCAATACGCAAACTTGCTTCAATATGCATGATCCAATGTCTTGAAAACGGCATCTGTATCAAACCACGAATATCTTTGCTGCACCAATAATCAATAAGCCACACAGCATTCTCGTTACTGCTTACAACATTCAATTTCTGCAGGATTTCTTTGCGTTCCGCCGATATTCTTTGTTTCAGCATTTCATAAGACAATTCACACAGAATTGCTTCGGTATTTTCTTTGACCTCATGAATATATGAATACAGTCCATCTATGTCCAACTGCTTTGAAAAATCAGAAATTTCATTTTTTACAAGCTCGTTTCCCGTTGTGATTATCGGTGAATTGATACGCTCCATATAATTGCCTGAAAAGAATATCTGTTCATCACCATTTATAAGTGTGTGTGCGACAATATCCTCAATTCTGAAAATATGCCATAAAGAATATGCGATCGTCTTACTATGATAGCCTTCTGCATTTATGAAAGGGATCGCATTAAAATCCTCTCTTTGAAGATTGTTCTTGAAAGATATGATTGTCCGCATAAGACTATTACGTAATTCAAACAAAGTGCTTATGCCGTTAAAATAAGTATCTTTCTTTTTTATTTGAGCTTGCATTGTTTTGTTCAGTCCAGACCATTCTTTATTCATATTGTTCACCTGAATCCTGACCTGTCGTTTTACGTCATTCCGCAGTTTCCCGTATTATAAGTTCTTCTGTTTCACGCAATTTTGGCGGGTCGAGCTGCATAGGATAACGCGATACCGCAACACCCGCGCAGGCGCTTGCGAACCTCACAACCTCATCGTCGCTCATTCTGTTTGCAAGTGCGTAGGTACAGCCCGCCTTGAATGTATCTCCCGCGCCGAGCGTGCTT
>JAILFE010000192.1 GCA_024697725.1 Oscillospiraceae bacterium | reverse complement strand
ATCGGCTGCGTTCTTCTTTACGCTCTCGACGCCGTTTTTGCACGCGGACTTTGAGTTATAGCCCTCAGACGCGCAGATGACCTGACCGTTCGTTGCCTTCAGGCGGAAACGGAACTCGCCCTTCTTATCGTTATATATCTCAAACTTCGGGCATTTCTCTGCGGCAGCGCCTTCTACGGTCTGATCCTCGAGATTTGCCGCGGGAGCGTTCTTCTTTACGCTCTCACAGCCGTTTTTGCAGCTTGCAAGAGTGTTGTATACCTCGCCGCCGATGCAGACGATCTCGCCGTTGCTTGCTTTAAGACTGAATGTAAAGCCTGTATTTGTTTTCTTGATGACAAACTTGCCCATTTGTTTTTCCACCTTTCGCTCAATGCGTTATTATGTATTGCTGTACGGATCCGCTTTTTCAGACCCTGCTGCCCGATGCCATGTCCGGACGCTGATATAATGATATCACAGTTTTACAGCCGTGTCAATCGTTTTCGGACAAAAAACGACATTTTCGGTCATCATTTCCCGGCCGCGCCTATAAGCTCGCTCACACAGGGCTTGGGCTTATGTTCTTCATCAAACAGAAGGGGATACTGCTTTATCTTAGGCATATCCTCATTTGTGCCGAAATGGTCGAGCCATGTGTAATCATCTGCAACGCCCCATGTTGTCACGCAGTCGATGACATCGGAATAGCTGCGGTATACTTCGAAAAGATTTGTATAGATGTTCCCGATCTCCGCGAGCTTTTCGGGAGTGGGCTTCATGACCTCGGAGATATATTCCCTGAATCCCGGGTCGCCGGGCTTTAGCCGCTTTTCGCCGTCGTTCACTGTAGCCATGAGCGAGATATCGAGCTCGGTGATGTGGATGCGCAGTCCGAGAGAGGAATACGCTTCTATCGAACGCTTCAGCTCGTCATAATCGGGCTTTGCGAAATAATGCTGCTGCATACCGAAGCCGTCGATGCGGCAGCCCTTATCCCGCAGGTTCTGTATCAGTGCGATTATACGTTCACGCTTTTCGGGGACGCATTCATTGTAATCATTGTAGAAAAGCTGTGCATCGGGGGAGTTTTTATCCATAGCCCTGAAAGCAGCTTCGATGAACTTTGTGCCGCACAGCTTGAAATACTCGCTGTTGCGGTATACCGTGCTTTCGCCGCTGTCTGCTGCGGGGGCATCATCGCGGCAGGCTTCGTTCACTACGTCCCAGGCATACACATCGTTATTGTATCTTTCGCATATCGCCTTTGAATGAGCGGCTATCCTCTCGCAGATAAGCTCGGGCGGGGCGGGCTTGTCGCCGTCTCTGTACATCCAACCGCCTGTCTGATTGTGCCATACCGGAGCGTGGGCGCGGACCTTTATCCCCATTTTCCGCGCTGTTCCGAATATCACATCTGCCTTGTCGAATGTGAATTTACCTTCTTCCGGCTCTGTCTCGGAATACTTCATTTCATTTTCGGGAGTGATGCTGTTGAAATGCTGTGACAGCACATCGCTGTAGCCGGCGATATTATGGCTCGCTACTGCTGCACCGATCTTGAAATACTTTTCATACGCCTTTGCCAGTGAGAACATTTTATCCATTGTTTCATCCCATCCCTTCGCAGAAAATGCAGTTTTACGTGCATCCGTTTTTATAACAAGATTATACCATATCCGTGCGCCGATTGCAAGACTGTTTTGCAGTTTATTGCTCACCGACCGTATCCGAAAAAATTTCGGAAAAGTACTGGAAATCATGAAACAGTTGTGATATACTGGTAAAGAAGGTGACTGTATGTCATCCGATCCGTTTTGCAGAAAAAGGAGAAATGAACCGTATATGTATATGATGACCGGAAAAGACAGCGGCGAGAAGTTCAAATCAAAGATAGGCGGGCAGGCGCTCGTTGAAGGGATAATGATGCGCGGGATAGACTGCTCCGCAATGGCGTGCAGGCTCCCCGACGGCACGATTGATGTGGAAAAATGGAGCATACGCAACGGAAAAAACGCACCGTGGTACCTGAAGGCACCGTTCGTGCGCGGGTGCTTCAATTTTGCCATATCTGTCATAGACGGGATGAAGTGCACGATGAAATCTGCCGAGAAGCAGGCAGATGCCGACGACAGCGAAACGCCCGAGGAGGAAATGGGCGCCTTTGAGAAATGGTTCTCGGATACAAAGCTCGGAAAGGCGATAGATGCAAAGCTCGAAGGCGAGCACGGCAAGGAGATACTCTCGACGATCACTCTTGTCATAACTCTTATCATGATGGCTATATTCATCGCAGCGCTGAAATTCATACCGATGCTGCTTTCGGGGCTGCTGACATATATACACGCTCCCGATTGGAGCAAGACAGTCGCAGAGGGCATTATCAAGCTCGGTCTGATAATATTCTATATGTGGGCGATATCGCATATGAAGGAAATGCACAGGACATTCATGTATCACGGTGCAGAGCACAAGTCAATAGCCTGCTATGAACACGGTCTGGAGCTGAATGTTGAGAATATCCGCGCACAGACGCGCTTTCATCCGCGCTGCGGGACGAGCTTCATCATGTTGGTCGTGCTGATAAGCATATGCATCGGTATGTTTCTGCCGTGGACGAATATCCTTGTGAGATTCGGTCTCCAGCTCCTGCTGCTTCCGGTCGAGGCATCGGTCGGGTATGAGCTGATAAGGCTCGCAGGGA
>JAILFE010000185.1 GCA_024697725.1 Oscillospiraceae bacterium | reverse complement strand
GTCCAAAATGCGTTTTGATTTGTCTGGTTTTACTTCTTCAATGTGCTTATCTTCGGAACCCCTTTGGGCGTCTGCTGAAGGTAAAGTATCTTGTAAGGGTAAGGGAAATCGTACTTATCGAAATCCGCTGCCGTTTCGAGGTCTTCCGTGACGAAGATGTAGTCAAGGTCCTCGAACATCTCTTCGGGCTGCCCTGCGTTAGCGGCCTTCACGGCGGAGATCGTGGCAGCGAGCGTATGCTGGTCGATAGCTATGACGTTGTGGCACTTGTTGTTCTGAATATACATCACGTTGATGTGGTTATTAGGATGGATCGCGTACTTAAGGGTATCGAGGTCTATCTGTGTCTTCCCCTCCTCGTCCTTATACGCTGCGCTTCTGAAAGCTACCCACAGGCAGTTCTCGGTGTCGCGGTCAGGCTCTGTGCCAAAGAAAGCCACCACATGCTGCTCGTCGTTGGTCTTTTTGGCTATGCGGTTGCGCTTGAGGTAGTTCACTACCCTGTTTGTGTGCTCCTCGTCTCCGCAGATAAGCCTTGCCTGCATGAATGACAGCGAGCCGAAGTTCGCCACCATATCAGCGATCGGCTTCGCGTTCGCCTGCACTTCCCTTACTGTTATCGTTGCGTAGTTGGTCATTTTGGTTAACCTTCCTTTCCTGGTTGTTGGTGCTCTGTTTATGCTGTTTTGCTTAACGCGTCGTAAAGCCAAAATAACGACGCGTAAAGCCGAAATAACGACGCGTAAAGGCAAATTAACGACCACCTGTTATCGCCTGTTATTTTATTTAACGCGTCGTTAAGTCTTGCTAACGACGCTTTAATTTCTGCCTGCTGCCTGTCCGAAAACTCTTATATGCTTAACGCGTCGTAAAGTCGAAATAACGACGCGTAAAGCCGAAATAACGACGCGTAAAGGCAAATTAACGACAATTTGTTATCACTTTGGATATTCCGTTGCGGCGGAGCCGCCTGTCCGGTGTGGCGTGAGCCACTAAACCGAACGAGCGTGAGCCACCTATAAATCTGTACCTTTACAACAACATACGTTCTGCGACCGAAACCCGAAGCGGTCCTCAAAGGAGATCTCTTTCATGGAGGGATCCTGGGTCTGCGAACGGAACGCATCCGCCATTGAAGTAAGTCTCATTTCAATGAGTTTGTCTATGGTTGCCTGGTTTGTCATGAGCGGTTCCTCCTGTAATAGTCGGCACCTCTCGTGATGCCGTTTGCATTGTTCTGAGGGGTATCAGCATTGTCATCCCTGGTTTCCGGGCCATTGTCCCTTGTGGCATGCTTACACTCTTATAACTCGGACTCTGAGTATATGACAGGGCTGTTTTACAGGCTTCCTCAAGCCTTGGCGGGGAATATTTATCCGCCAGCTTCAAAAGACCCATACATGCTCTGTATGACTGCTGTTCAAACCGTTTGGAACGGAGGACTGCATCAATGACGTTGACTGTGTTTTCACCTATCCCTTCTGCCCATTTACGGAAGCGTTCACCGTTCCACTCAAGGTAATGTTGGTGCTCTTTCGGCATATGTTCCGTAATGGTGCTGTACTGGCCTTTGCGTCCGTATAAACGCCTGTGGGAGGCTATACGGTCCTGATTATAGAAAACCTCTATGATAACCCGTAATCCGTACATCAACTTTTTTACCGATGTATTCGTATGGAATACATAGTAATAGAGTTGTTAGAGTATCTCAGATATGGTAGAACAAAATGTCACAGGGAAACTATGAAACGGGGATGACATCATGGATAAAAGAAGAATGACATGGGATCAGATGGTGGAAGAATACCCTGATATGTGGGTGGTTATAAGCAATCCTGTTATGGATGGTGATCATCCGGATATCCTGGAGGGTGATGTGGTGGAAGCAGTCAGTGATGACGATATAGGTAAATTCAAGTCAAGCCACAGAGGACAGGGACTGGAATACAGAAGGACAACTGAAAGCGGTTGGAATAGTATGTTTTATGCAGACTTTAGTATTACAACTGTTTAACCGGAAAAACAGGCCTTCTTTCCAGTATATCTCAAATGATACAAAGATAATGGCTCTCATAGACAGTGGAGCGGAAACTCCTGTCTGGTGTGCCGGGGAAGAAGAATTCCTGGCAGCATATCCGGATTCGGTAAAAATGGGATGGGAATCTGATGGTTGCTGTTTGTTATCATCCCCTGATAGGATATGACTTTGTTATGAGTGATACGATGTTTTCCAAGACAGATACGTTTATTCATCGAATCGGCAACAAGTACATTGAAATATTATTTGAAAAGGGTAGTTACCAATGTGCCGCAAAAAGAGGTAAAGGCACAAGGTGACAGTGACGAAGGGGTATAAAAGGGGTATAAAGATGACGGCTGCCCCTCCTTTCCTTGATTTTACTGGGTTTCTGGGACGGTATTTTTCTTCGATTCCCATCACCTGCTTTCTGTTTTGCCCGAGAAATCGGGCTTTTTCATTTTTGTGTGGGGTATAAAAGGGTATAAACCCTTATACCGTGTGGTTTAGCGAGTTTTTTCGAGAATATCCATGCTTATCTCATCGCATATTTCCGCTCTGCAATAGCCATTTGTAGTCCTTATATCAGAGTGTCCGGCGACTACCTGAATCTTTGTGGGAGCCACGCCACAGTCGTAAAGAGAAGTTATTCCACTTACCCTGATGCTGTGGCTGGAAAGATATCTGATTCCGGCAGTCTCACAATACTCTTTCAAATGCTGGTTAATCTTATTCGTCCATAGAGGAGATTCCTGTTGTGGGCTAGTTGAAAAATCTTGGTTCAACCGATTGGGCGGAGAGTCTCTCCACCATTTTTATTAAATTCAGACGGATGCTCTTCTTTTGTTCCATTCTCGTAATGCTCTTCCCCTTTTCAGAACACTTTCCAGAATTGCTGCAAATGTGTTACAATATCATTGAAAATATAATGATATTGCAACAAAGGAGGTTTCCATGGCAAGTACAATACAAATCCGTGTTGAAGACGATCTGAAAAATAAATCTGATGCCCTTTTTAAGAATCTTGGGACAGATACCACCAGCGCTATAAGAATGTTTCTGGTTCAGGCCATTGCTAATAACGGATTTCCATTTGAAATAAAGCTGAACCAGAAATCCGTCATTGAACCCTTGTCAGAAACAGAAATCCTTGAAAAGCTTGAGAAGTCAAGAAAACACGTATCTGAAGGAAAGTTCAGGAACGCAGATGATATGATATCAGATATGAGGGCAAAATATGACTTATAACGTGATCATCTCTTCTGACGCAGAAGAAGACTTTGAAAATATCCTGAAGTATCTTCTTTTTGAAAAACGAAGCCGTCAGGCAGCAGAACACTTCATAGATGATTTTGAAAATACCAAAAACCGCTTGTCCTCTTCAGCAAAGGCTCTGAAATTATGTACTAATCCGAATCTTAGAAAACACGGTTACCGGAGAATCAATTTTGAAGAAATGGAATACTTCTGTCTATACAGGATTGATGGAAACAATGCTGTAATAGATAATATTTTCCATCATCTTCAGGAC
>JAILFE010000178.1 GCA_024697725.1 Oscillospiraceae bacterium | reverse complement strand
TATCTCCGACAAGTATTTCCATGACCGACACCCCGCCCTTTTTGCAAAGCCGTAAAAAAATAACCGCGCAGCCGACAAGCCGCGCAGTTACGCTACTATGGAGCTGGAAACGTGACTTGAACACGCGACCTGCGCATTACGAATGCGCTGCTCTACCAACTGAGCTATTCCAGCATTTCCGATCAGCAAAGTCCGCTCACTTCGGCAATTTCGCCGCTGCTGTAACCGACTGACAGATAATATTATAACACACCCGAAAACCGTTGTCAAGCTTTTTTCCGAAAAACAGCTGCTTATTCAAAAAAAATTTCGGCATATCCATTTCGGAAAACAATACCGCCGCATCCTTTTTCAGATCCGGCGGTGCTGTAATTCACATAAAGCTTATTCTGCAGCGTAAACGCTTACCTGCTTGCGGTCGCGTCCGAGGCGCTCGAATCTTACTCTTCCGTCCATCTTTGCATAGAGCGTATCATCGGAGCCGATGCCTACGTTCTGACCGGGATGGATATGAGTTCCTCTCTGACGAACGAGGATGCTGCCGGCAGTAACGAACTGACCGTCGCCTCTCTTGGCGCCGAGTCTCTTGGATTCGGAGTCACGGCCGTTCTTTGTCGAGCCCATTCCTTTTTTATGTGCAAAAAACTGCATGGAAATTCTTATCATAGCATTTCCCTCCATTCCTGTCCGTGTGATATCTCACACCTGTTGATACAGATACGTATAGTACCCGGAAATTCCTCTTCGATCATCTGCAAATGTTCAAAGAACGACTCTATAAGGGCGAACGAATGCCCGTCACAGTGCTTGTCGAGCCTTATCTCAAGGGTATTGTCCTTTACGTATATCCTCGCACTGTCATGAAAATGATCGGATATCGTATTACATACGAACTGTGATGCGGACGATACCGCAGCACAGACGATATCGCTCCCTTCTTCCGCATAGCCCGAATGACCGTGCAGATGAAAGCCCGTGAGCCTGTCGTCCTCTCTGAAGAAATTTGCGGTGATCATGCCTTGATGGCTTCGATCCTTACCTTGGTATAGGGCTGTCTGTGACCCTGTTTTCTGTGGCTTGAACCCTTCTTGGGCTTATAGGTGAAAACAGTGATCTTCCTTGCCTTACCGTTCTTTACTACCTTTGCTTCAACAGCCGCACCGTCAACATAGGGTGCGCCGATCTTGAGCTCGCTGTCGTTATTAACTGCTACTACCTTATCAAAGGTAACAGTTTCATCAGCTTCTGCGCCGAGCTTTTCAACAAAAAGCTCATCGCCTTCCTTGACCTGATACTGCTTTCCGCCTGTTTCGATAACTGCGTACATTCTTCCGGCACCTGCCTTTTCCTAAAAACTCGCTGCATTCAGGCGTGATACCGCGCCATTGGCGGCACAACTTAAAAAGCCCGATACAAGCGGCAAATATTATTATAACACGACATATCCGCTTTGTCAAGCATTTTTATAAAATTAACGCCTGTTGCTTTTGCCGTATTTTGCCGCACTTATGCATATTTTTTTGACATCCCCGTAAATGCCCTGTATCATGCACAACAAGAAATACGATATAGTCAACGGCATCAGAAATTGCACATTCAGTCAAGCAAAACTTTGCATATATGAGTTTGGCGAAGACTGAATACAGCAATTTCAATGTTGTTTACTATATAGTCAACGACATCAGAAATTGTACATTCAGTCAAGCAAAACTTTGCATATATGAGTTTTGCGCAGACCGAATACAGCAATTTCAATGTCGTTGACTATAATATATAGTGCATTTTGGCAATAGCATTTCGGGTATGTGTGTGATATAATGTATCCTGAGGGTGTATTGCACCCCGGAAGAAAGATAAATACCGTGTACGGAGGAAAGAAATGGGATTCAGGATAAACTGGGACTGCGGGAATGTTTTTGCCGTTCCCGACAGTGCCGTTGACAAGGGGCTGAAGCTCGCATCCGGAAAAGCAGTGAAGGTCCTGATGTATATAATGCGCTTCAAGAGCGATGAGGGGATATGCGATTATCTCGGCATATCAAAGGAAGACGAAGAGGATGCCCTTTCATACTGGGAACAGCTCGGCGTGCTTACACAGAACGATGCATCCGCTCCCGCAGAGAAGGAAACGATATCGCCGCCGTCCGCGGACAAGCAGTCACCTGCAATGACACAGGCATCCGCCAAGACACCGGCTGTAAAACCGCAGGCGGCCGTTAAGCCGCCATCAGCAGTAAAGCTCCATACCGCCGCAGATATCACAAAGCGCATAAACGAATCTGAGGAGATACGCGATCTCTTTGATATGGTGGAAGCATCTCTCGCAAGACCGCTCACCTTCAACGATCACAGCACACTGATATGGATACACGACTATCTCGGTATGTGTCCCGAGGTGCTGATAATGCTCGTGAACTACTGCATCGGCATAGGGAAAGCAAATATGCGGTACATAGAACGCATAGCCCTGAGCTGGGCGGATGAGGGAATAGATACAGGCAAAAAGGCGGATGAAAAGATACTCGCCCTGCAAAGGAGCCGCTCGCTCATCGGGCAGTATATGTCCGCAATGAGGATAAACCGCGCACTTACGAAAAAAGAAGATACCTGCATGAAAAAATGGGCAGCCGCCGAAGTCTCCGCCGAGCTGCTCATGAACGCCTATGACCGCACGGTGAACAATACAGGCAGCGTTTCCTTCCCGTATATGGACAAGATACTTTCCGACTGGATCGAAAAGGGAATAAAGACCTCCGCCGAGGCAGACGAATATTCCGGCCGCAGCGGTCCCGCCGCAAGACAGCGTTCCGAAAACGGCACAAAACCGGCGGAAACTCCCGCGCCCGGGTCATTTGACATTGATCTCATCCTCGAGCACGCAAAGAATACTCCCCTGAAGCTGAGAAGCAGCGATCAGCAGTGACATTTTTCGTGAAAGGTCGATCCGAAAATGAAATATACTCCCGAAATATGTGAAAAAGCACAGCGTATAATAGACAAACGCCGCTCGGATGCGGAATACTCCCTTCAGCAGCGCCGCGCCGAGATACTGCGCACCGCGCCCGAGATAGAAGAGATCGAACGACAGGTGAGCTCGGCGGCTGTCAGGCTCTCGAAGCTGATAATCACAGGAAGATCGGACTTCGATGCCGAATTTGAACGCATAAAGCGCAACAATCTCGATGCACAGGAATATATAAAGGGCATACTCGTATCAAAGGGATTTCCCGCCGACAGCCTTAAAGTGAGGTATTCCTGTGACAAATGCAGCGATACCGGCTTTGCTCCCGACGGAAAACGCTGTGAATGCTTCTACGCGCTCGCGTCGAGACTGAGCGTCGAGGAGCTCAACCGCACGGCGAATATGCCGGACTGCGATTTCGCGCATTTCAGCCTTGAATACTATTCCCGCGATCTCGGAGCGGAAGGGGTCATCCCCTATGACAAGATGTCAGAGGTGCTGCATCTGTGCCGCGAATACGCCGAAAGCTTTTCGGAGACTTCGCAGAGCCTTATAATGATCGGAAATACAGGGCTTGGAAAGACACATCTTTCGCTCTCGATAGCAAAAGCCGCCGCCGCAAAGGGTTATACCTGCGTATACGGCTCGCTGCTCAATTTCCTGTATAAGATAGAAAACGAACATTTCGGCAGAGACGAGAGCGGCACCGACACCATGAGCACTCTCACGGGATGCGATCTGCTCGTGCTCGATGATCTCGGCGCCGAGCCTTCGGGAAAATTCTATGAAGCGGCTCTGTACAATATCATAAATACGCGGATAAATCTGAGAAAGCCCGTCATCATAAGCACCAACCTCGACACCGCAAAGCTGCGCAGAAGATACGACGAGCGCATACTCTCCCGCATATGGGGCGTATATATGACGCTCCCCTTCTACGGGACGGATATCCGTCAGATAAAAACTCTCAATTCAAGATAGTGCAGAATGCACAAATTTGTAGAAAGTTTAGTATTATCTATTTACATTTTTAGAAAAACGTGCTAATATAGTATATATAATATAATGTGTTATCCGACAGATCAGAAACTGAAACGGGGGCATTCCACATGGATACTAATATTTTGCTTGAAAGCGGTACCAACGAGCTTGAACTCCTTGAATTCATTGTCGGCCAGAACAGTTATGGCATAAACATCGCCAAGGTCAGCGAGATCATGATCGACCGTGAGGTCACTCCCATGCCGAATTCGCCCGAAGAGATCGAGGGCGTGTTCATCCCGAGAGACAAGCTGATCTCTGTGCTGGATCTCCATAAAGTGCTCAAGGCAGAAAATCCCCAGAAGGGAAAGAACATAATAATCGTATGCCAGTTCAACAAGATGAACGTCGCATTCCACGTTACCGCGGTCTGCGGCATACAGCGCATATCCTGGAACGACATAAACGAACCTCCCGCTGTCACGGGCAATTCCGACAGCACTGCGGCAGGCATGGCTACGGGCGTTGCCAAGATCAACGGGAAGATCATAATCATACTCGATTTTGAAAAGATCGTTTCCAATCTCAACCGCAGCACAGGTCTTGACACAACAGGTATTGACCGCATTTCAAGACCTGAACAGATCATAACGGACAAGCGCATCATCGTTGCGGACGATTCGCAGTTCCTCAACAAGATGATAGTCACAACTCTCGGAAATATGGGCTGCCACAACGTTGTATCCTTCCAGAACGGCTCGGATGCATGGGACTATATCAATACCTTCCGCGGCAAGAGCAGCGAGGAAAAGCCTATCACCGACTTTATCGGCTGCATAATCAGCGATATAGAGATGCCCAAAATGGACGGACATCATCTCACGAAGCTCGTCAAGAGCGATGAGGAGCTCAAACGCATACCCGTTATACTGTTCTCCTCGCTCATAGATGAACAGATGAAGCGCAAGGGAGAATCGGTAGGCGCGGACGCACAGTTCTCCAAGCCGCAGATAAAGGATCTTATCGAAGCGCTGATATTGCTCTTGCGAGATGAAGACTAAAAAATATACGCCGTCCGTTCCGTATAGATACGGAACGGCGGCGTTTTTATGAGGATGATACTATGACAGCGGTAGAAATATACACCGACGGCGCCTGCTCGGGAAATCCAGGTCCCGGCGGATACGGCGCTATCCTGCGCTGCGGCGGCAGGGAAAAAGAAATATCGGGCGGCGAAAAGGCTACGACCAACAACCGCATGGAGCTCACTGCCGTGATAAAGGCTCTTGAAGCGCTGAAATATCCCTGCAAGGTCACTCTTACGACCGACAGCGCATATGTATGCAATTCCATAAACAAAGGCTGGGCAGTATCCTGGCAGAAAAACGGCTGGATAAAATCCGACAAGAAGCCCGCGCTCAATGCCGATCTCTGGGAAAAATGCCTTGAACTGCTGAAAATACACGATGTCACGCTCGTATGGGTAAAGGGTCACAACGGTCATCCCGAGAACGAGCGCTGTGACAAGCTTGCAACAGCAGAACGCGACAGGTACGCAGCAATGAAGTGAAAAATATGCAAAACGGCTTTGCAGTCCGGTACAGACTGCAAAGCCGTTATTATTTCTGTTTGATTATCAGAAACCGAGTATCTTTGTGAAATCCTCTGCCAGCTTGTTTTCGAGCGATACCGCCTCATCGCGTGTATTGCCTGTTGTCGTGAAATAAGCCTTGATCTTGGGCTCTGTTCCGGACGGACGTATGATAACGCTCGCATTGTCGGGGAGCTTGAAGGTTATGACATCCGACTTGGGAAGTGTGAGCATCGTCTTTGCACCTGTTTCGGTGTTCACCGATGTGCCTGCGATATAATCATCAACAGTCAGCACACCCAGTCCGCCTATGGTCTTGGGAGTATTTGCGCGAAGATCCGCCATGATCTCCTTCATGCGCTCCATACCTGTGATACCCTCGCATACGAAGGATTTCTGTGCGTGATAGAACACGCCGTATTTCCTGTAAAGATCCTCTCTTGCCTTCAGGAGCGATATCCCCTTTGTGCGGTAGAACGCAGCCATCTCGCATATCAGCATGGATGCCACAACAGCGTCCTTGTCGCGTACATACGAGCCTGCAAGATATCCGTAGCTCTCCTCAAAGCCGAAGATATAGCGTCTTTCCTCGTGCTTCTCCTCAAGGAATCCTATCTGCTCGCCGATGAACTTGAAGCCTGTAAGGACCTCTATCATCTTGACGCCGTAATCATCTGCTATCTTCTTAGCAAGATCGGTCGTTACTATGGTCTTGACAGCTATCGGATCAACGGGCATAGTCCCGAGCTTTGTCCTTTCGGAGCAGATATATTCGAGCAGCATAGCGCCGACTTCGTTTCCGGTGAAGAGCACATATTCTCCGCTCTCCGAAGGAACAGCGATGCCTACGCGGTCGCAGTCGGGATCGGTGGCAAGGAGAAGATCGGGCTTTACGGTATCACAGAGCTTGAGTCCGAGCTCAAGCGCTTCCTTTATCTCGGGGTTCGGGAACGGGCAGGTCGTGAAATTGCCGTTGGGGAATTCCTGTTCGGGAACGACCGTCACGCTCTTTATCCCTATCTTGTCGAGTATAGCGCGAACAGGCTTGTTTCCTGTTCCGTTGAGAGGAGTATATACTACCTTCAATCCGCTTGCGGGAACGATATCGCTGTGTATGCCCTGCTCGTATACCTTATCAAGATATTTGTCTATGACTTCCTGACCGATATATTCGATGCTGCCGTCAGCAATGCCATCGTCAAAGGACTTCAGCTTGACACCTGTGAACATATCGACATTCTCGATCTTGCCGAGGACTGTCTCAGCCGCAAAGAGCGTGAGCTGACAGCCGTCGGAGCCGTATACCTTGTATCCGTTGTATTTTGCGGGATTGTGCGATGCCGTTACAACGATGCCCGCGCTGCATCCGAGCTCTCTTACCGCCCATGAGAGCATGGGTGTGGGCATGAGCTCCCTGTAGATATATACCTTGATGCCGTTTGCGGCAAGTACAGAGGCGGCAGCCTTTGCGAACACATCCGACTTTATGCGGCTGTCATA
This sequence comes from Oscillospiraceae bacterium, assembly GCA_024697725.1. Classification (GTDB taxonomy): domain Bacteria; phylum Bacillota; class Clostridia; order Oscillospirales; family Ruminococcaceae; genus RGIG4694. The sequence goes on along the minus strand of JAILFE010000178.1, from coordinate 4,896 downwards.
TGCGATCGCTGCCGAGGGCTCACGGAACGCATCCTTGATATAATCGGCAAGACCCTGTGTTGCACGTCTTACGGTGTAGATGTTCATGCGGTAGGTGCCTGCGCCGATAACACCGCGCAGTCCGCCCGTTCCGAATTCAAGATCGCGGTAGAATCTGTCCTTGATACCATCCTCATCGTTTTCGATCGACTTGAGTTCGGTGACAAGGTCGGGATCGTCAGTCGCATTTTTACACCATGACTGATAAAGTTCTTTCTCGTTCATTATTATCCACCTCATTTTATATATTTTTGCCGAGGGCTTTCATTCTTTATAATACTGGTCGTAATTAACAAGCTCATCGAGCAGTCTCGGTATCTGCTCGTCCATATTTTCATCGGTGAACTGGCAGGTGCCGACAGCCTTGTGTCCGCCGCCGCCGTATTTGAGCATCAGGCTCCCGACATTGACATTGGATGTGCGGTTTAGCACCGAATATCCGCAGGCGCAGGAACAGCCCTTGCCGCCCTTTCCGGATACGATCCACGCGGATATGTTCTGTTCCGGATAGAGGCTGTAGATAAGGAAGCGGTTGCCCGAATATATCGGGTCAACGCCGCGCAGATCTGATATGATAACATCCTTTTCAACACGGGTATGCGCCCTGACCATTTCCTTGAATTTTTCCGACTGTTCAAAGTATATCTCGATACGCTCCTTAACATCCGGCATATTGAGTATCTCATCAGTATTCATGGTGCGGCAGCAGTCAAGCAGCTTTTCCATGAGCTGATAGTTTGATATCGTGAAATTCCTCCACCTGCCGAGCCCTGTCCTCGGGTCCATGAGGAAGCCGACAAGTATCCAGCCGGTAGGATTGAGTATCTCATCACGGGTGAGATTGCCGCTGTCTACCTTGTCAACAGCTATCATCATATCATCATAATGCGAAAAGCGTGCCTCTCCGCCGTAATAGTCGTAGATTATACGTGCACAGGACGGAGCTATGCGGCTTTCTCCCTTGTACTTCCCTTCGAGCTGATTTCTTTCAAATTCGCTCGAATGGTGATCGAACCAAAGTCCGCATCCTTCAACGAAAGGCACATTTGCAAGGCAGTCATCCTCGGTGATTTCGACAAGACCATCCTGCAGATCCTTGGGATGTGCGAATTTCCAGTGATCTATCACACCGACATCCTTCAGCAGCGCTCCGCACGCAAGTCCGTCAAAATCAGAACGTGTAACAAGTCTCATGATGCATACAACTCCTTGATATATTTCATGCGGGCGCATACGCCCCGCCGACACGGCAAAAATGAATTTATACAGTTATATTATACAACATCCGTATGACAATTTCAAGGGGAATTTTGACATTTTTTAAAAAGTTATAGTAAACGGCTCCGGGGACTGCACTTTCAGTGTCGTTTACTATAAAAATAACATACAAACAGATAATAATGTCGTGAAATAATACATTGCAAAACCCGCCGGAAAGCAGTATAATAGACCTTAGATCAATGATATCAGTGATGATCCGAAGAAAGAGGAAAAGCAATGGATATATCAAAGGCGACTGCGATCATAGCATCCGCAGTGCTGCTGTGCGGCTGTGCCGGCAGCAAAAGCAGCGCAGAGACCGGGACCGAAACGACATCCGAACCGTTTGTGACTATAGACGCCGAGCCCGAAACGATAGTAAACCCCCATTTCCGCAACATTCTGTGGAGAATGAGCCGGAGCCACATAAGCCTTCAGGAGGGGCGCTATCCCGACCACACATATGACGATGCACTGTTCTATGAGGATATCGAATTCTGCGGCATGAACTGCCGTCTGATATACTATCTCGATGATAAGGGACACTGCAACGCCGCGGAATACACCTGTCTGTGTGACTATGACCCCGCCGATATCGTAAACGCCTATCTTGACGAGCTTTACTGCACTCCCACCGAGGACCCCAAGGGCGGCGATGCTGTATACCGCAGCCTTTGGAACACAAATATATATTTCTCCGAGGAGCAGGAGGAAACAGGCTACAGGATACACGTCAGATTCGAGATGCCGGAGGATTTCCGCGAATCATATCACAGACATACAATGGAATTTGACGAAAACGGCGACCCTGTTACAAATTACGATCCCTCGTCGGCTGCATCCGCAGCCGATACAGAGGAGGCAGAGTGACATGGACAGCCTTGTATACAGTCTTAATGCGACCGTGCCGGTATTCCTGATAATGGTCATCGGGTATGCTCTGAAAAAGGCGGGTATGCTCAACGAGAGCTTTGTGAACGTGTGCAACCGCTTCAATTTCATGGTGACTCTGCCCGTGCTGCTTTTCAGGGACATATCCTCGACCGATATCCTCCACGGCTTTGACCCGGAATACGTGCTTTTCTGCATGGGTGCGACCTCTGCGGCATTCTGGGGGATATGGGGGCTTTCCGAGCTGCTGATAAAGGACAAGACCATAATCGGCGCTTTTGTGCAGGCGTGCTACCGCAGCAGCGCCGCCGTTCTGGGAACAGCCTTCATTATGAACATCTACGGCAATGTCGGTATGACCCCGCTGATGATAATCGGCAGCGTACCGCTGTTCAACGTGTATGCGGTAATAGTGCTGACTTTCGGCGCAGACAGGGACAAGCCGCCGGAGAACAAAAAAAATACCGAGGCGATAAAGCGCTCGGCTCTCGGGATAATAAAAAACCCGATAATCATATCCATATTCGCGGGGATAATATCGTCGCTTTTAGGGATAAAGTATCCCGTCATTATCGACAAGACTCTTTCGAGCCTTGCAGCACTCGCCTCACCGCTGGCTCTCATTGCGATAGGCGCGGGATTTGAGTTCTCCGCCGCTAAGGAAAAGGTCGCTCCTGCGACAGCGGCGGCATTCATAAAGCTGCTCGTGCTGCCCGCCGTATTTCTGCCGATAGCGGTATATTTAGGCTTTACGGCAGAAAAGCTCGCCGCGCTGATAATAATGCTCGGTTCTCCGACAACGCCTTCGAGCTACATAATGGCAAAGAACATGAAAAACGACGGCGTGCTCACATCCTGCACGATAATGCTCACAACGCTGTTCTCCGCACTCACTCTTACACTGTGGATATTCCTTGCAAGATATATGGGGCTTATGTGATAATTGCCAATGACCGCAGACCGGTCATTGGCAATTATCATATACTGAGTTTCATCCCGTCCGAGGATATCACGACGCCGGAGAATATCCTTTTCAGTTCGTCCTCATATACGGACGGGTCTTTTTCGGCGGGGCTGTAATGAGTGAGCCACAGCCTTTTCACCTTCGCCTTCTCCGCAAGAGCACAGGCATCCTGCATGAGCATATGCTTTTTTTCATTCATCGAGGGCTTCTTTTCCGTTCTGCCGTACATCCCCTCACAGACGAAAAGCTCGGAGCCGTATGCAAACTCTGCGATAGCGTCTATCGGCAGAGTATCGGTAATATATGTTATTTTTATCGGAGGGCGCAGTTCTCCCGTCACATCGGCGGAGGATATGACCGTGCCGTTTTCAAGGGTCACGGTGCCGCCTTCGTGCAGCTCTCTCCACATACTCACCGGAACATCCAGCGCCCTTGCCTTTCCGGGGAGAAATTCGGCTCTCAGAGAAAGACTGAAGCTGTAGCCGACGCAGTCAACGCGGTGCGACAGCACAATGGTATCGACCGTCAGCCGCGTATCGACGCTGTCAAGTGAAAAGCTCTGCGCGGCATCGTGCGGGAATATATGATATTCTATATCATACGGGAGATTATCGCATATAGATATCACCGCTCTGACGGCATCCGCTGCCGTATCGGCGACATATATCCCGAGCGGTCTTGTCCGCGAGCAGTTCCCTACCGAGAGCAACAGCCCCGGCAGACCTGCGATATGATCTGCATGAGCATGGGTTATGAACACAGCTTCTATCTTGCTGAGTTTTAGTCCCGCCCTGCGCACGGCGACCTGTGTCCCTTCGCCGCAGTCCACAAGGACGGCTTTTCCGCTGTATTCAACATAAAGACTTGTCAGCGCCCTGTCCGGAAGAGGGAGCATCCCTCCCGTGCCGAGCAAGCATACATTTATCAATTGTATCACTCCATTATCTGTAGCGGCGGGCGGCTCTGAGCAGTGCTGCAAGCTCATCCCCCTCCGGGTCGAGAGGTGCGAGGCGGCGGTACTCCTTCAGAAGCTCTGCCGCATCGGCAAATCTTCTCTTGCCGATAAGCGAGCGGATGCGCTCCTTGAGCGTCTGTGCGAGCATACGGAACTCGCTCTCGTGTACAGCCTTGTCGCTGCGCTGTTTTGCCCTTACTATCCCGTCGCGGTAGGCGGCAGCTGCGGCGGCGAATGCCGGAGCGCATCTCAGAAGGCATATCGTACACGCGAGAGCCTTACGGTAATCATGCTCGGAAAAGCACTCTGCGGCTCTTTCGGCGAATATATATTTCCTTATCTCGGCAGGGAGCGCGGGAGAAAGTATCTCCGTATCGAGGTATTCCGGCACTATGAGCTTTTCTGCAAGTCTCCCGCCGTATGCCCCGAAGACAGACATTGATGTGCAGATATGCTCTGTGATCCCCTTTTCGGCAGATATCAGCACGACAGCTTCAAAGCAGCAGGCATACATATAAAGCTCTTCGGCAGACGTGCCGAAGCCGTCATTATATCTTGAAAATACCGTCTCTGCGTCGGGAAAGCTCTCAAAGCAGTATCTCACCGCCTTTTCGGGTCTGAACATATCATCATAGGCGGCTGCCGAGATATCGTGATTCTCCGCAGCGGCAAAATAAAGCGCCTCGGGATATCTGTAGAACCGCTTGTCCGCCGCAAGAGCATCGAGCATGACGGAGGCATCGCCGGTAAGATAATGCAGACGGTACAGCCCTATCAGATCGGACAG
>JAILFE010000176.1 GCA_024697725.1 Oscillospiraceae bacterium | reverse complement strand
TATTGACTTTTGAAAGAACATCGAGTACATTTTTCTGCTGTTCAGCCTGCATGACGGAAAACACGATGTCGTATTTTTTTTTGAGGTCAGCCTGCTTTACCACTTTCGGACGGTCAACGGTCGTTCTGTTCTGTATGCGGTGTACGACCACTAGACCATTTTCTTTGAGCGTTTCATATGTGCTTCTTGCGGCTACCGTAACATCGTTTCCTGCTCTGTAAAGAAAATGAACCATAAGTGAGCCTATCGCACCTACTCCGTAAACAAGAATTTTCATTTTATATCTCCTTTTGTTTCCTCAGTTAAAAAACTTTCAGTCAGTACAATAAGCCCTGCAACGATCAATGCGCCGACCGTCCATATCAGTGCGAGGATAGTCCGCTTTTTCAGCACCTGCCCCCATGTCTGCACATATGCGGTATCTTCCATACCGGGTATTATCTAGAACTTGCTGTGTCCGACCCACAGCTTATCTATTACTGTTCCGTCATAGATATTCATGACTTCAAGGAAAAGCAGTGCCTGCAAATAGGCATTCTTAAAATCGCCTGCTCTGTTCCATACCCCGATGATCAATACAAGTGTTACCGTCATGACGAGATAAAATGCCGTCGTGAATCTGCTTTTCTTCTTTTTCACCGTTTCTCTGTCGGCATTGCCACGTTCAAAAGCACGCTCCTGATAGTGCTTTGGATAGAAATACAGTGCATCCACTGATCCGCCTGATACGGATATACGAACCATGACGGTAAATATCAGGCAGTATAAGATCAACTGAATAATTATCATATTTCATCGCACACTTTCCCTTATCAGATCATACATATGAAACCTCTTACCGCAGTTCCGCACCCTATCCAATTTCATGCCGAGATGCTGATAACGCAGGCTCTTGTCCTTATCGTCCGTATCAAGGATAACAGGGAGCTTTTTCTTGTCGGCAAGTTTGTAAACACTCTCCAGCATTTTCCGCATATACCCCTGCCGCTGATATTCGGGACGCACAACAAGCACTTCGATCCTGATAAATTTCCGTTTTGCCTTTTTCATTCTGGTTTCTATGCCGCCGCCCTCACAGAAGCACGCCGAAACAAAATCCTTCATCTTTTTAAAGCCGCCAAGAGCTTTCTTTTCGGCGAATATCATCTTCATTCCGTCCACAAATCCGATAGAACCTACACCCTCTCCCGAAAGTATCAGATAGCCCTCACGCTTATCCGAGGTGGTGTAAAGCAATCCGTTTTTGTATGCCGCCTTAACGATAGCACCAATATAGGTGTACATATCCTCACGAGTGCGTATATACTTTATTAGTCCTTCGTCCTCATCGTTGTATTTATAATCATAGAAAGTATCGGCTATCTGTTTTGAAATTGTTTCTGTCTCGATTTCCGAGAGGTTTCGTAATTTCTGCATTATTATCTTCCGTTCACTGCTTTATTTCCTAAAAAGCGGCATCATTATCCCTGCAAGAACAGCCGCTATCAGAGGATTACCGATTATTACCGCGAGCCATTTCACTATGAGCGTTTTCTTCGGGATATAGGGTTTAAGGTCTTCCGTGCCGGGTATCGTCCATGCCCTTGTGTGACCGACCAAATATATATGTTGATGAAGCCATACCATTTATAAGCATTAAGATTTTTTCTGAGTCTCCATAAGTAATAGAATTCACGCCTTATTCTCCTGAAGCAAACCCTTGAACCATGCTATCAGTTTTGATCTGTTCTGAGCTGTTTAAAGAGAATAATAGTCCTCTATTCTTCCATTTTCCAGAAGTAAAACATAATCGCAGCAGTTAAGTATCAGTTCAGGATCATGAGTAACAACAAATACCCATTTTTTGCTATTTCCAAGTTCTCTGATAAGTTCAGCTATCTGACACATATGCACATGGTCAAGTCCGCTGGTAGGCTCATCAAAGAAGAGCACCTCACTATTAGATATTGCCGCCGAAGCAACAGCTATGCGCTGTTTCTGTCCCCCCGATACTGCCATAGGATGCTGTTTGCGAACTGATTCAAGATCATATCGTCTGAGCATTTCCGTACATTCCGATTTACGTTTATCCTTCGGTATCTTCTTTTTTCTGAGTTCAAAAAACAACTCATTTTCAACGCTGTCAGTAAATAACTGGTGATTTACATCCTGCATGACCATAGAACAATGTGATATCATATCACACGGACGCAGTTTTAAATCCCCCAGCCTTATCTCCCCTCTGCATCTTTTTTTCTCCAGTCC
>JAILFE010000282.1 GCA_024697725.1 Oscillospiraceae bacterium | reverse complement strand
TCGTATTGACAATCGGCTCTGTATATAATATAATTAATGTATTGATATTCCGATAAGGAGCATACGGCAATGCAGCAGGAGAACGGCAGCAGATCAACTGCATATTTTCATCTTCCGGGATTGTTTGAATTCTATGAGCTGTACAGGCTATTTCTGCCGCTTTTTTATGAACACAGGGAATATTTCTATGAATGGTGTGAGATAGGCTCGATATACGGAGCACCGTATGACTGCATATGGGGCGGGGGACGTGTCGGTGTGGGCTGTGACAGCACGTCGGACGTACTCGCTCTTATGAGAGAATACGGTCTCTCATCACGGCTGACATTCAGCAATTCTCTTATCCGCAGGGAACATCTTTCGGACAGGAAATGCAACGAGCTCTGTCGTATGTTTGAGAATAACGGCAGCGCGGAGAACGGTATAATAATCACATCCGACCTTCTTCTCGAGCATATCCGCAAGAATTTTCCCGGGTTTTACTTTGTATCCTCCACGACAAAGGTCATCGCCGATTTTGATGAATTCACTTCGGAGCTTGACCGTGAAGAATTCCGGTATGCAGTGATCGATTTCAGATCAAACAGACGCTTTGACAAACTGAAATGTCTGTCTTCCGTAAGAAAAGCCAAGGTGGAGTTTCTGTGCAATGAATGCTGCTGGTTCGGATGCAGGGAACGCAGAGCCTGCTATGAAAATGTGAGCCGCAGGATGCTCGGGGAAATCTGCACGGAGCATATCTGTCATTCGCCGGGTGCCGCGGACGGGTATGTTTTTTCAAAAGCAATGCAGAATCCCGGTTTTATCGGTATTGACGACATCAGAAATATATATCTTCCCATGGGCTTTTCCGAATTCAAGATAGAGGGCAGGAGCCTCGGGAGCGCACTGGTGCTTGAATTCCTGCTGTATTATATGACCAAGCCGGAATATCAGCTCAATGTCAGAGAAAAGATATATCTCGATCATTCGCTTGATCTGTTCTAAGGAATACGGAGAAATAGATATGACTGAAAAATTATTTGATAACGGTCTGCTTTTTGAGTTTGACGCAATGGTGATATCTTGCACCGAAGCAAAAAAGGGCTTTGAGATAATACTTGACCGGACGGCGTTTTTCCCCGAGGGCGGCGGACAGGCTGCCGATACGGGTGTTATAGGGAGCGCAAATGTTTCCGATGTGCAGGAGAAAAATGACACGGTCATCCATTATGCAGACAAGGCGGTCGAAGCCGGTTCTTCCGTTCACTGCATGATAGACCGCGATAAACGGTTCAGACGTATGCAGGAGCACACCGGGGAGCATATCCTCACAGGCGTCATCCACAACCGCTTCGGATATAACAATGTGGGGTTCCATCTCGGAGATCAGGGCGTAAGACTTGATCTTGACGGTGTGCTGTCCAAGGCAGAGCTGCGCAAATGTGAGCTTGAAGCAAACAAGGTCATAGCCCGCAATGTCAGGGTGATCGTATCGTATCCCGATGAAAAAGCTCTTGAAGCACTCGATTACCGCAGCAAGACCGAGATAGCGGGAAAAGTCAGGATAGTTACGATAGAGGACTGCGATGTGTGTGCCTGCTGTGCGCCCCATGTTCCGGATACCGGCTCTGTAGGGATGATAAAGGTAATATCAAGCGAAAAATACAAGGGCGGCACCCGGATATATATCGTATGCGGTCTTGATGCGCTCGATGATTACAACAGGCGCCTTGATGATATCTATGAGGTCTCGCACCTTATCTCGGCAAAGCCCGAAAAAACATCCGATGCTGTTGCAGCCCTGCTGAATGAGAACAACGCATACAAATACCGCATAAATGAGATCGAACGGACAAGGGCGGCACAGATAATCTCATCTCTTAAAAACGAAAGCAGAGGCAGTTTCTGTATTTTTACCGAAAACATGAATGTGAATATCCTGCGAAGCATTGCCAATGAAGGTGTAAAGCTGACGGACAGGGCGTTCGGAGTTTTCTCGGAGAAGGACGGCGGCTTTTCCTATATCATTGTTTCATCGGGCATCGGACTGCGTGAAAAGTCAAAAGAGATAAATTCGGTTCTTGATGGCAGGGGAGGCGGCTCCGACCTGATGATACAGGGCAGCGTCAGTGCCGACAAAGCAAGGATAGAAGAATACTTCGCATCACTTTAGATCGAAACAAAGAAACAGCCTTTGTCGGAAAAAACTGTACAATACGATGCTTTTCCGACGAAGACTGTTAAGTTTTTAAAATGTTATCGTTTCGGGAGCTTCTGTGAATGAGCAGATAGATGCTGAGGCATTTTTCAGATAGAATATTTCAAAGATACCGTCATCTGCTTTATACATAGAACCCAGCTCCGGCACTTTTTCAAGCATGGCGACGCGGGCTTCGCGCCTGTCATCGCGGACAGCCTCGGCAGAAAGCCTTATCCATCTGCCGCCTGCCATGCCGCTTATCTCGATGAAGGGATTGGCGATCATCTGCTTGTATACTTCCTTCCGGTTGTTCGTTGCGATACAGAGCCTGCCTTCTATCTTCGCAACCGCACCGAACGGACGGACATGGGGCTTTCCGCTGCTGTCTGCTGTGGCAATGTAAAATGTGCCGCTGTCTTTTAAAAACTGCAATACTTTTTTCATAGCTGAACATCCTTTCATTATACGGATCGACAAATCGTGAATATATGTATATGATATCAGAAAATGGATATAATGTCAAGATTTTCTGAACATAAATCAAAAGGAGGCAATACGAATGAACACACTTATAAAACAGATCAGGGAACAGGCAGCAGTAAACTTCATAAACCTCGAAACAGCTGTCAGGACTTATAACAGAGACGCTCTTGTCTGCGGTTCTCCCGCGTGGAGATACGTTTACCACGCGATACATTCGGCAGATAAATGGTTCATAAACCCCTGTGATCATACCGAACCCGACTTTCATACCGAAGGTCTTGACAACCCCGATAAACCGAGCAGTACGATGCTCACAGACAGTCAGCTGCTTGAATATCTTGCCAAAGTCAGAGAAAAGACGTTCGCTTATCTTGACACGCTTGATGACTCCGATCTCTATGAAAAGCCGAAAGACTGTCCCTATACAAGACTGGAGCTCGTGCTCGGTCAGTTCAGACATATCAGCCTGCACACGGGTATGCTCAACGGTCAGACGATAGAAAGGACAGGCAGATTTCCTGTTGCTCTCGGACTGGATAAAAACGGCTACAGGAGGCTTGAAAAAAGTCTCTACGACGAATAGGGGAATGCACGATGAAAAAGAGCATATCTGTTATTATCCCTGCGCACAATGAAGAAAAATATGTTTCACGCTGCATACGTTCCGTAAAAAAAGCCGCCGTAGCATACGGCGGCAAGGTGGAGATCATCGTTGTCTGCAACCGCTGCACCGATAAAACGGCAGAGATCGCAGAAAGAAACGGCGCAAGAGTTATCCTCAATGACGACAGATGCATCGCAAGTGTCAGGAATGCGGGGATATTCAGCGCAAACGGGGATATAATCGCAACTATCGACTGTGATAACCGTATGACAAGGGGAACACTGAAGGAGATCGCATATCTTCTCGCAACAGGCAGATATATCGGCGGCGGTGCGCCGATACGCTTTGAAAGATATTCGTTCCCGCTGTATCTGAATGACCTGATGTGCAGGGTGTCATTCGGCATCACAGGTCTTTACTGCGGTATTTTCTGGGCGGAGAAAGCAACATTTGAAGCAATAGGCGGATTCGCCGAAAAGAAGGCAATGGAAGATGTCGCTACAGCCAAGGCTTTGAAGGAATACGGAAAGCGCCGTGGCAAGCAATATACCGTGCTGCGCAGGAACGTACTCATCAATTCAACAAGAAAATACGACGACATGGGGGACTGGCTGTATTTCAAGCTTATGTACCAGAATATCGGGACATTTATAAAGGCTGCCCTCGGAGACAAAAGCGATCTTGATAAGCTGCTCGACAAGCTGTTCTACGATTACAACGGATGAACTTATACAGCTTCTTTTGCATCGTTCCCTTTGAAATTTTCAAATGTTGAACTGTATACACGGCGGAAGAATACAATCGTCATCGACAGCGATGCAAGCTCTGCGATGGGAAAACTCCACCAGACCATATTCACATTGCGGCTCAGGGATAGCAGATATGCAGCCGGGATGAGCACAACGAGCTGTCTGCAAAGCGATATCACCAGTGAATATTTGCTTCTTGCAAAGGACTGGAACACAGCACCGAGCGCGATCGAAACAGCCGCCATCGGGAAATTGAGTGCGATTATCCTCATTGCAGGCACTCCTATCGAAAGCATATTCTCTGATGCATCAAATATGCCGAGAAGTACCGACGGTATCAGTTCAAATACAACAGTACCTATGACCATTATCGAAAGCGCGAGTTTGGTCGAGAATGAGAGAGTTTCGTCTATCCTGTCCTTTCTTCCCGCGCCGAGATTGTATGCGAGGACGGGTATCGTTCCGTTGTTCAGCCCGAACACAGGCATGAAGAAAAAGCTCTGCAGCTTGAAGTATACACCGAATACGGCTGTGGCTGTATCGGAAAAGGTCTTGAGGATCCGGTTCATGGAATAGGTCATTATCGAGCCGATAGATATCATCAGTATAGACGGCAGCCCGACATTGAATATCTCTGATATAATATTTGCCTCCGGCTTTAAAACAGATCCGAACGAAAAGGATATCTCCCTGTTCTTTCTGAGATTCAGGACGAGTCCGAGTATCGCTGCGATACACTGACCGAGAACAGTTGCATAAGCCGCTCCCGAGATACCGAGTTTCGGGAATCCGAGAAGTCCGAATATCATTATCGGGTCGAGTATCATATTTATCACGGCACCCGTGATCTGGGATATCATGCTGTATACCGTAAGTCCTGTCGATTGCAGAAGACGTTCGAGCATAAGCTGGAAGAAAAGACCGAAGCTCATGCAGCATACTATCCGCCCGTAAGCCGTGGCATATTCACGGGTCAGGAGATTGTCTGTTTGTGAGGCTACAAAGGGCACTGTCACAGTCAATCCGATTATGAGAAACAGCACAAAGGAAAGAAACGAGAGCAAAAGCGCTGTATTTGCCGCTTTTGATGCTTTTTCGGGATTCTTTTCGCCGAGAGAACGGGAAAGAACTGCATTCACACCAACACCTGTACCCGATCCGACAGATATCATAAGGTTCTGCATAGGAAATATAAGTGTGACTGCCGTGAGAGCATCCTCACTGAGCTTTGCGACGAACATACTGTCTACGATGTTGTACAGTGCCTGTACCAGCATTGATATCATCATCGGTACAGACATTGAAATAATAAGCTTCTTTACGGGCATTATGCCCATTTTGTTTTCCTGCATAGATCGATCTTCTCTTTTCTTGTATTTTGATAATAAAAAACATACAGAGTAATTATATCACTATAATATCTGTTTGTCCAGTATTTTCAAAATAAATTTACAGGTTGCAAAAAACCTGCGGAAATATGCTTTCCGCAGGTTTCTGATCTTTATTTTGTTTCGGGATTCACGATCTGACGCCAGTCGAGATCACCGCGCTCAAGAGCATGGATAAGAGCCTCGGCTGTGGCGATATTTGTTGCAACGGGAATATTGTGTACATCGCAAAGACGAAGCAGATCCATATCATTGGGCTCATTCGGCTTTGGCGAAAGGGGATCGCGGAAGATGAGAAGAAGGTCTATCTCGTTGCAGGAGATGCGCGCACCTATCTGCTCTGCACCACCCTGAGATCCGCTCAGATATCTCTGAATGCTGAGCCCTGTTGCCTGTGCGACCTGTTTTCCTGTTGTGCCTGTTGCACAAAGGTTATGTCTTGAAAGTATACCGCAGTATGCTATACAGAATTGAACAAGGAGCTCTTTTTTTGAATCATGTGCGATCAATGCAATGTTCATTTATATATATCATCCCTTCAAATATAATAAAACACGATGCACGGTCATCCGAATGCACTGCCGTGATATGATAATCCTTATGACAGGAGAGCCTTGAAGCTCAGAGGGATATCCTCTCCCTTTATGCGCTTGGAGATCGCATCAAAGGCCTTGAATGCGAGGGATGTCGATTTCAGCGGCTGTCCCTTTCCTGTTGCGATCACGACCTCCTGATCGTCGGGGATAACTCCGATGAGCTGAACACCTACGGTATCTATTATCTCATCAAGATCGACAATGAGGTCTGCCTTGAATATGTCCGGGTTTACCTTGTTTATGATAAGTCTCTGCTTCTTGTTGCCTCGCTTATAGAATTCATCCGACATCGTGCGTGCGTCTCTTACACATATCGGGTCTGGCGTGGTATTTATAAGGATAAGATCCGACTGCTCCACAACATCAAAAACGCTTTCGTTTGTGCCGGCAGAAGTATCAACGATGATATAATCGTAATACTTCCTCATTTCCTGACATATATTCTTGATCGTCTCCGCATCGACCTTTGCGAACGGATCCTCGGGAGCACATACTATAGCAAGATTGGATGCGAGCTTCACCTGTGTCGTTGCTTTGTATATGTCACATTCGCCTTTGAGAACCGAACCCAGATCGTATTTTATATCATCCTTGACGCCGAGCATGATATCAAGGCACCTCAGACCAAAATCAAGTTCAATAATCAGCGTTCTGTGACCCTGCTTAGCAAGTGCAAAGCCGAGCTCGGAGCAGATAGAGGATTTCCCCGTGCCGCCTTTGCCTGAGGTTACAGCAATGATCTTGGACATGACAACTCCATTTCTCCGCAGCGGAAAATATCTCTCTTTTTTTATCTCCACAAAATCACGACTAACGGGTAAATGCAAAAAGCTGCGGTTTTCTGCTGTGAAATAAGATATACTGCATATGCTTTTCCGCAAAAGGGGGGCATATGAAAGATATTTGGGGAAATAAAGGTGACAAAATATCACCTAATACTATTTTACCACAAAATGCGAAAAAGTCAAAGCATTTTTGTTGCAACTGCACATTTTTGTTATTTTGATATTATACAAGGCGTTTTCTTTGTGCAGTTCGCACAAAAAATGAATGGTGCTGTCTTTATACTGTCTGCACATATATGTATTCAGAAATTACAGAAAAGCCTGAACTGATGGATAGGCAGGCAATTGTTTAATGTAAACAAAAATCGGCGGGATATTTTTCTGCAATTTTCGGGAAAGCTATATACTTTTTGAGACAGATGTGATATAATTTTAATGTATGTATAATTCTGCCGCGGCATTAGTACTTTTCCGTGCGCAGCAATACGGAGGGGATTCAGTGCTTGACTGGTTCGGAGCGGATAAATTCGATAGGATACTCAGATCCGCGCTTAAACATCGTGAAATTCAGATCGCTGAAAAAGTGACTGATAATGAATATATTATAACCAACGGACGTTCGGAGATAAGATCAGGTATTACCGAACTGCGGCGGAAATATTCAAAGCTCCGCGATCCGGCGTGCATAGCCGAGTTTGCGGATCGTGCCGCTTATGAGCTCAGCCTTGAGGACAGACTTATCTCGTTTACAAATGCACAGGCTTTCCTGCGGCTCATAGTTCTGAGCAGCTCTGAGGTAAAGCCGGATACGATATCTGCCGATTTTGCCGGCTCTCTGAAAAAGGCTGTGTGCTATACCGGTGACAATAACGATATCTATATGCTCAACAAAAAGTATCTCAAACGCTGGGCTGTTCCGGAGGAAGTACTTTTTTCCGTTGCCGACAGGAACATGGGGCGCATCCTTTCAAAGGTGAAGTACAGCTTCGGAAATATCGGCAGCGGGATAAAGATCATAGAGTTTGAAACGAGCGGCAGCCCGCTCGTCGTATCAATGATGCTTTGTACGGATTTTCGTGAATTTGTGACCGAAAAACTCGGGAAACGTTTTCTTGTCGCAGCTCCGTCGCGCGAAACGATGATCGCCGTGCAGGAGGTCGAGGACAGTGTACTTTCGAGCCTCGGACAGGCTGTTGTCAATGATTACAAATGGGCGGACAATCCGCTCTCGACAGATGTTTTTCTGTATACACCGTCAGAGATAAAGGTCGCGGGACATTTTGTAAAGGAATAGAAGCTGTACGGTGCATTTATAGTCAATGACATAAGAAATTGCACTTTCAGTGTCATTTACTATAGCATCTGTTTTTCCGGAAAGGATGATGTTTTATATGAAAAAAATGAACGATAAAAACAAGAAGACCATTATAAGAGTCATGATGCTCATTGCAGCGATCGCGGTGCTTCTTTCATTTGTAGTGCTTCCGATAATGATAAGCACGAGCGCAGAGGAACGAGGGAAATCGCTTGTTGTCAGCGAATTTGAAAAGGGGAGCCTTCAGGCTGCCCTGACAGAGGCGGCTGACGGCACGGACCGCAATGAGATCACGAATATTTCGGTCAGCGGCGGTATACTTAACGCCGCTGATTATTCTGCGATATGCGAGCTGCCGAATCTCGAACATATCGAGCTTGCTGGAGCACAGACCGAAAACGGGATCATACCCGATAATGCACTGCCTGCAAGAAATCAGCTCACATACATAAGTCTTCCGCTGGATACGCAGACGATAGGGAGCGGCGCGTTCACGAACAATAAAAAGCTCATAAAGGTCAGTATGCCTGACAGTGTAAGATCGGTAGGGGATTACGCCTTTGACGGGTGCATCTCTCTTACCGATATTGTTATACCTGCCGGTGCGGATTTCATAGGAGAAGCAGCGTTCCGCGACTGCCAGAGTCTCACGGAATTCACACTTCCCGCAGGAGTTACAGAGATACCTGCATATTGCTTTTCAAAATGTGCATTCACCGAATTCTATGTGGGACCGCAGGTCACTTCTATCGGAGAAGGTGCTTTCTCCGACTGCAATGCACTGAAGGATATCTTTTTCTACGGTGATACAGCTCCCGAACTGGGCGGAGGTTCGGTATTCCAGAATCTGAAGGTGGTAGTCCATACACCCGATGATGCCGACAGCTATGAAAGCTGGGAAAACAATTTTGTTGATACCGAAGATGATTTCAACGAGGAATACATCCCGCCTGAAACTGCAG
Organism: Oscillospiraceae bacterium; assembly: GCA_024697725.1. Taxonomy (GTDB): domain Bacteria; phylum Bacillota; class Clostridia; order Oscillospirales; family Ruminococcaceae; genus RGIG4694. Next base: position 3,950 of record JAILFE010000282.1, on the reverse strand, counting down.
CAGCGCCTGCCGAAACGGAGATATCCGCAGAAACGAGTGCCGAATCCGAAAAAACCGATATATCCGAAAAGCAGACTGCAAAAGATAATGACAAAGACGATGAGAAAGATAATGATAAAGACGATGAATACGATGATGACACAAAGGAAGACGGCCGCAAAAACTCCGAAAAGGAAAGCGGCGGTGTATTCAGCGGTGTTGTTGTGATACTTGTGATAGTGATCGCGGTGCTTGTGGCTGCATTGAGCGTCGTTGTTACTATACTTGTTATGAAAAGAAAAAAATAAGATACTGTCAAATGTTTCGGGATGTCCTGATGTTATTTTGAAACAGTATGTAGTATAAATATCTTGGAGTGATGATAATGAAGATCATATGTCAGTCGGAAAGCAAACATGCCGCCGCGCTCGTCACAGGTGCGACCTCCGGAATAGGCAGGGAGATCGCGCGGCTGCTGCGCAGCAGAGGATATGATCTTATAATAACCGGGCGGGATGAGGACGAACTTATGCGTCTTTCCGCCGAGCTGGGTCACGGACATACAACGGCTGTAAGTGCAGATCTTTCATCGGAAAAGGAATGCTTTGAGCTTTACAAAGCAGTGCGCAGTTATCCCGTAATGATACTTGTAAACAGTGCGGGTTTCGGGGTATACGGTGAGTTTTCTGAAGTGAGCCTCAGAAAAGAACTTGATATGATAAATGTTGATATCCGCGCCGTGCATATCCTGATGAAGCTCTTCCTGCGTGATTTTATAAAGCGTGACAGAGGATATATACTGAATGTATCATCTGCAGCTGCATTTATGCCTGGACCGTTCATGTCGGGATATTATGCATCGAAGAGCTATGTGCTGCGCCAGTCGGAGGCAGTCAGTGAGGAACTGCGCAGGCGCCGCAGCAGAGTGAGCATCAGCATACTGTGTCCGGGGCCTGTCAGAACGGATTTCAACCGCCGTGCAGGTGTTTCATCGGGCTTTAAGGGTATCACTGCTCAAAAAGCGGCAAAAGCCGGGGTCAACGGTATGTTCGCGCACAGGCTTGTTATAGTTCCTGGTGCGGGTATGAGGCTTGTAACTGCGCTGAGCGGTATGCTGCCGGTAAGGCTTGTTACTGCGGTGAATTATTCTGTTCAAGCGATGAAAAAGCGTAATCAATAGAGCCGGTGTATAGCGTGTGATTATACGGAGATCATCGTGTCAGTGTCGCAATGCATGGAAAGGAAAAAAGCCATGGCTAATATTATTCTTATCACAGGCGGGGCGGAATGCGGAAAATCCCGCTGGGCAGCAACATATTTCTCGTCCTGTAACAACGTGCTGTATATGCGTGTCCAGCCCGAGATGAATAAGGAGACAGCCGAGCGTATCCGCTGGAACTGTGAAAAGAACTGTGTTGAATGGGATATAAGAACATCTTTCAGTATTCTTGATGAAGGAATAAAGGATCATGAGTATTTTATATTTGACAACATTGCAAGCTATACATCAAAAATGATGAGTGAATTATGTCCGGATGCTGAACATATGGATGATGATATGAAACACAAGATCAGAAAAAAGATAATTGATGATATCAGCGAACTTATCATGAAGGTCAAGGAAGCTGACGGAAAAATGATTGTCATCACCGTTGAAACAGGTTTTTCCGTGATCCCCGAAAACAAGGTACAGGTGGCGTTCCGAGAGATCCTCGGTGCAGTGAACCAGAGAATAGCAAATATGTGTTCTGATGTCTATATGTCGGCAAGCGGCATACAGTTCCGCATAAAATAAGGGGTTGGATGATATATGCCTATAATATCAACAGAAGAATTGTTAGATAATTTTGTTACTTGCTCAGAGGAAATACTGAAAGATGATCTGACCGGAATCTATTTGCACGGCTCCGCTGTCATGGGATGCTTTAATCCTGAAAAAAGTGATTTAGACATGGTAATAGTAGTCAGGAAGCCATTGACGGACTTAGTTAAAAAAGAGTATCTGGATATGGTTGTTGGCTTGAATGCCTTAGCACCAAAGAAAGGTATAGAAATGAGTATTGTTACAAAAGCGGTTTGTGATCCGTTTGAATACCCTACGCCTTTTGAACTTCATTTCTCAATTGCGCATCTTGATTGGTATAAGAACGATCCAGATGATTATATTAAGAAAATGAAAGGAACAGATAAAGATCTGGCTGCTCATTTTACCATTATAACGAACAGAGGCAGATGTCTTTGTGGAGAACCGATCAAGGATGTGTTCGCGGTTATTCCCAAAGATGCTTATTTTGATTCCATACGAAATGATATATCCAATGCAACAGATGATATTTGCAGCGATACAATGTATCTGACGCTTAATCTCGCAAGGGTTTTGGCTTATAAGAAAGATGAATCGATTCTTTCAAAGAAAGAAGGCGGCGAATGGGCATTGGATAATCTTCCGGATGAATATCATCCACTTATAAGATCAGCCATGAAGGAATATTCACAAGCCATTTCGGTGGTGTATGATATTGAACTGGCTAAGTTGTATGCAAAATATATGTTGAGCCAGATAGCAAGCTGATATACCATAATATGAGATATTTTATAAATGCTGTATATGCAGTTATTATCGCTGTAAGCTCCGGGTTCAAGCTTTGCAAACATGACTGTATACACGGCATTTATTTCCTGACTGATATAATACCCCCCTCTAATTGCACGAAATTATTATTATGCGCAATTAGCTTGCGTTTGTAACCGGTTCAATCCTCTCATTCATCAAATACTAAGTGAAGATATTTAATATTACCATGACTCTGTATCAAATCTGTAAAATACTCCTCATAGCACAAATTATCCTTCTCATATATATAAATATAACCGTCAGCAAATACAGCTTTAACATAAATACTCATTTTTCATTCCTCCCCATTCGGTAAACCGCTATCATCATTAACTATCACTTTGATCTCGTTGGTTATATCTTCGAGGTAATCTTCCCAATCGTAATCACGGTATATATCTATTTTTTCCATATAATCATTCCTTCCAATCTCTTAACAAAACAATTAACGGCTATTTTTTTACCCAAAGAACACGAACAACTTCAATGACTGCATAATCAGGGACATCATGAGGAAAATTAACCCAGTGAAGCAATGTAGCCTTGTGAATTGCTGTATCACGATTGAGACTATCAACAACAAAAGAACACTCTTTACCGTTAAATAATTTAAAAACAACTTCAAACCTATCCATAATAAAATCCTTTCAAAACACTTGACATTTTACAAATCCTGCTGTATAATGATAGATACAAGGCGGCGGTAGTTTCCGCCCTGTATATTGTGGTTTATGTAGTCGGTTTGCTTTGGAAACGTAGCCGGCTACATTTTTTTACTTTTTGGACTTTTCAGCCTGTAAGCGCTCGATTTCGGCTTTTAGCTGTTCGTTTTCTCGAACAAGTCTTTCAATACGATCTATCAGCTTATCAAGTAAATCTGTTGTACTCACTTGCATTTTTCACTCCCCCTACTACCTTAGATTTTTGACCTTCTGTTTTCCTCCTTCTGTATACTATTATATAACATTGCGCATATATATTCAATAACATTGCGTAAATATATTATGAACCAAATAATAACATTGTGCATATATATTGACAAACATTACGCAATGTGATATTATAGAATCAAAGGAGTTGATTAGAATGGCACAGACACAAGCTCACATAAAAGCAACGAACAAATATATAGCTAAAGCATATGATAGAGTAAATCTAACATTACCAAAAGGACAACGCGAAGTAATACGGGCATACGCCGAAGCGCACGGGATGAGCCTAAACGGATATATCAACAAGCTGATAGCTGCCGACATGGGCGAAGCTCTGACCGAGGGCACAGAAGAACCGCATAACAGCGAGGATTGAAACAGGCAGGAGAGTATTTTTTGTACTCCCCTGCTATTTTTTTTACTTG
>JAILFE010000281.1 GCA_024697725.1 Oscillospiraceae bacterium | reverse complement strand
AATATCAAAAGCACATTCATCCTCTGTTCCGGTCAGTTCCGCCCAACGTGCCGACAGGAGCTTGGCGTAGTCTATGTAAAACAAGCCGTAGCACCCGAGCGCATAGCCGTCATTGACTTCGATAAGAAGTGTCCTTCCGTCAGCTGTCAGACCGAAGTCTATCGCATATCCCGCGGGAGCCGAAACGAAATCCTTGACAGCATTTTCGATAACTTTGTGATCGAAGTGTTTTCTCCAATCGCCTTTATACGGTTTTACTCCGAGAATATGACCATACCGCACAAAGCAGCGCCATTCCGCTTCAAACTCCACTACCTCGGAACAATACACATCCTGATCTGTTCCCTCGATACCGCAGCCGATAAGGTCTTTTGTGGAACGGACAACAACACCTGTGAATTGTTTGTCCTCCAGAGGCTTTACGAATACCGGCCAGCGTTCGGGAACATTACTGACCTTGCTCATTTTAGTCCGCCATATTTTTCGCCCGAGATATTTATGAAGTTCTTCCGGATAATCCATTTCCGGAGTAACGATACCGAGATCGTAAAGACGCTCCCTGACATTATCAACATAACCGACAACTATATCTTCTTTCCGGCTTTCACGGAGTTTTCCGATGTCATGAAAAGGAACTATTTCAAAGCCCATTTCCCTGAATCCCTGATAGGCATTCATAAAATTATAATTCCGCGGAATGCCGTTCTCGTATGAACGAATATATACTTTCATATTATCATTACCTGCCTGTTATTCCCGTGATAAATCATCATTTGTTTCCAATATCATACGATATCAAAAGCGCATTCGTCCTCTGTGCCGGTCAGTTCCGCCCATCTTGCGGAAAGCAGTTTTGCATATTCAACAGGATCTAACCCATAACATCCTATTGAATATCCATCATTCATCTCTATCAGACAAGTATCACCTGTGTCTGTAACTCCAAAATCCAATGCACATCCTGCCGGAAGATCATGGCAACGAGATACTGCCTGATGAATGACATTATTGTCACATTGTATATTTTTATCACCATTATAATGCTGTACACCAACAATCTTTCCGTATCTTACAAAGCATCTCCATTCCGATACAATATCAATAACATCACTGCATAAGAGTTCCGTTTCGGGTGAAAATTTTTCATATTCATCTAAATTATCCATTGATTCAATTATCATTCCGTGAGCTGTCTTTTCTTCCAATGGCTTTACGAAAACAGGAAGCTGTTCGTTTTTTAGTGATTTCAGTCGGATTGTGCGTATATTTCTGTGTAGTAAATCTTTCAATTCATCGGGATAATTATAATTCGGCGGATCAATTTTGAGAATATCAAGGAAATGTCCGGTTATGATCATTCCGCCTACAATAATATCTCCTCTTTCAAAGCCGTCAATTTCCTCATTTGTACTGAAAAGAACACATTCAACACCCATGCTTCGGAATCCGTCATATGCTGCCTGACATTCCTCGTTCCAAGGCTTTCCCCGAAAGGAATGAATATATACTTTCAAAACAGTTTCCTCCATTTACTGACATTTTGTTGACATGATACTCTCATTCAGATATTCCGGTTATTCTTCATTATTTTGCTCCCAGACATTCAGCAATCATAATTTATCAAAAGCACATTCGTCTTCTGTGCCGGTCAGTTCCGCCCATCTTGCCGACAGGAGTTTTGCATAATCTATCACATTTAATCCGTATGACCCAATCGAAACAGTAGCATTTGCTTCTATAAGCAATGTTCTCCCGTTGTCCGTCACACCAAAATCAAGAGCATATCCTTTAGGAGAATGTTTATATGATGCAACACATTTTTCAATAATCCCACTATCCGGTGTGATTTTCCAGTTCCCGCCGTATGATCTGACATCAATGATCCTGCTGTATCTCACAAAGCATCTGTATTCCGCCACGAATTCAACTGGTTCACTGCAATATATTTCGACATCGGTTTCACTATTTCCGCAGCCGATGAGATCTTTGGGTGATCTCACAAGCCGTCCGGTAAAGATCTTGCTTTTAACAGGCTTAATAAATACAGGCCACAATTCAGGTGATGAATTGACTGTATTTATATTTGACATCCAAATTTTGCGGCCAAGGTACTCTGAAAGTTCATCCGGATAATCCACATCGGGCAGCGATAATCCGAGTTCGTTGAGCCTTTGTCTGACGAGGCTTATACCGCCAAGTATAATATCTTCTTTATTATGTACGATTTTAAGTTCATCATAGCTGTTAAAAGGTATGATCTCAAAACCCATTTCACGGAATCCGCACATTGCAGAAAAATGATCGTAATCGAGCGGTATTCCATTACGGTTGCTTACTACATATACCTTCATATTCTCACTGCCTGTCGTTTTTTGATAAGATCACATATACAGCGAACTGTGTCGTTCAACGCTGATTTTCTGTGATGCAGGAATATTGTCCGCCGCACGCTCTTATATTCTTATTATACAACACCTTACCCGATTTTTCAAGGGGATATTCATTTTATAAATATACCGGCAGTTTACTTGACTTTCCCGGAACGGTATGATATAATTCAGATAAAGTCAGGAACAAGAGCGGCGATATACGGCCGCAGCTTTAAATTCTACGAAAGGAGTCACCCGAAATGAAACAGTTTGCTATGGCCTATCTGTACAGCGAGCATTACGAAAGTTTCTATCACGAAAGTGAAGAGGCTCTTATTGTGCTGCATACAGATAAACGTAGCGGATAGTCATTTCCGGAACACTTTTCTCTTGTTGTGTCCATAAATGATAAACACCGTCTGTATGCAAGCAGACGGTGTATTTTTATGCCATTACTTCGGCAGCTCTGCAATTAAACAACCATTTTATATGTATGATAGGTTTGTCGAAAAATCATATATTTCAATAATTGCCGAAGTAATAATAACAGGGAAAGGAGTTGATCGTGATGCCGGTCATTGATGTCAAAGCAACGGGAAACAATATCAAGAATATCATACGCTCCAAGGGATTCAGGATAGCCGATGTACAGGCGCGGTGCGGGTTCAACACTCCGCAGGCGATATTCAAATGGATGCGCGGAGACGCTGTTCCTTCTATCGACAATCTGATAATCCTTGCAGATATGTTCGATATGCCGATCGACGGGATAATAATCGTCAACCGGATATAAAAACTTTGCAGCGGGGAACGATCCCTTCTGCATTTCATGGCGGGTTCGTCTAATGGTCAGGACAAGAGGCTTTCAATCTCTAAATGTAGGGTTCAACTCCCACATCCGTCACCAGGTGATCGTCGTCCAATGGCAGGACGTCAGATTGTGGCTCTGAAAATGAGGATTCGATTTCCTCCGATCACCCCACATGGGTAAGTATGCATAGCGGCGAGTGCAGCGGACTGTAAATCCGTAACTTTGAAACACCGCAGGTTCGAGTCCTGCCTTACCCACCAATACGGCGGATTCGTCTAACGGTCAGGACGAGAGGCTCTCAACCTCTAAATGTCGGGTTCAATTCCCGCATCCGTCACCAATGGTCACATAAGCCTAAACGGTAAGGCAGCAGTTTGCTAAACTGTCAGTAACCGGAGTATTCCGGCGTCCCGGTTCAAGTCCGGGTGTGACCGCCAATTTCACACAATATCTATTTCCCAAAATCGCAAATAAATCAGTTTTGGGAAATAGATTTGTATTCTCAGTTTGATTTTAGATTTCTTCTAATCCCAGCGACTTCAAATATTTATACGTTCCGTCATAGTATGCAGGGATTCTCGTAGTATCTTCCCAGAATCCCCCAATCGTTTTATTCGCATTTCCTTCCGGTACGCATATGATTAATCCTTTTCTGGCACGGGTAAGCAGAACACGATAAGCGTTGAGCATATACTTTCTTCGTTCCTGCATACTTTCGCTGTCGCTATTTTGCTCATTCCATTTGGTTTGACCGTTGAATTTATAGAAATGCCATTCTCCGTTTTCATAACGCATATCAGCGTCCCAGAGCAAACATGCATAATCAAGTTCCAACCCCTGTACCTGAATCTCTGTTGCCGCGTCTTCAAGATAGTTGGAAGAGCGTGTATCCGTTTTATCCTCAAGAAACCAATGTATGGCATTTTCATCACCTGATGGAAGGATATGAACTGCCAAAGGCTTAAATCGTGCAGCTTCTTTTGTGACAAGAATGCCGGTTCTTTCCGTTCCCATTGCCCTGTCTCTGAGCCACCTCCTTGCAGAACTCATATTTCTTGTCAATACAACCGGATATTTGTCATAGAATTCACGATATATCTCCTGTGCCCTTGGATCAAACGATAAGAGCATATGAACAAAAGTCGATAGCTTCTCAGCACGGAAAGAACGCAGATTTACACTCAGGTGAAGATCGGCGGAAAATGTCACGTTTCTGTTTTCCTTTAGTAATTCATTAACTCTGCCTTCTGCATATTCAGGTTCTCTCAGCTTTGGAGAGATATACACTTTCCAGTCAGGAAAATCATCGTTCAGGGCATAGATCCATTCAGAAATCCCGGCTTCACCAGTATTTATCTCCTGACCGCCTCCCACGAGGCACACTATTGTTGCCCAGTCCTCTCGCTGATTTAGTGACCAGATAAGGAAACCTGCTTCTGACATAGGGAAATTCGGCACCTTCAGTTTATTTCCGTAGGTTCCTCCGCGTTTCAGGTATTCTGCAAGACGTTTATGCGTCCATGAACGTTGTGCCTCATCAAAAATAGCTACATGCTCCACTTCTGCATAGCCGGATTCTGACATTTTTACAGCTTTTTCGGGATCAATTTGAAGAATCCCATTTTCAACGGGATTTTTTATTTTGGCAAGCATGTTGTCACGATAACGATGTATCATGTTGATGAATTTTCCTACTTCACGCCGTGAATCCGTGATTTTTTTGCTTTCTTTCCTTGCCTTGCATTTTTCATAATTATCTTTAGCCAACGCTTCTGTCAGAACAGCCACCAAAGGACCATTCCCGGATAAGTATACTGCACCCTCATCGTCAACAGGCTTATCATGTCCCTGATATGTCTGACGAACAGCAACTTCTAAGCCGACAAGCGTCTTTCCGGCACCTGGCACACCCGTCACAAAGCAAATGCTTTTCTCACCATTCAGTTTACTTCTGTTAATTACATCTAAGATACAGGATATGGTCGCATCGGTTGAAACCTTATCTGCTTCATGCCTTGTAATATCTTCTACCGAATGACTTTCATAAAGTGTGCGGGCAGCTTCAATAATAGTCGGCGTTGGTGCATATGGACTAATGATCCATTTATCATTCACCGGCGGGAGATCAGGATATTCCTCTATTACTTTTTGTATGAGTTCTTGCAGTCCTCCTGCACCCGCTATCAGGGGATTCAGTACATTATCATCATATACCGATTTTTGTATGGCAGTAGATTTACTCCGATACTTCGTAGCTATCAAAACAGGCACGATAAGACGATTCTCGCTAAATTTATGAAAGTTCGTCAGGTCAAGGGAATAGTCCAGAACCTGATCCACATCGGTTTCTAATATGTCTTTTTCGCCCACCTTAAATTCTATACAGAAAATAATGCCTTTTAGGAGTAAAACGACATCAATCCGTTTGCCCAGGCGAGGAATATCATATTCAAAAATAATCTGTCCTCTTTCATCATTCAACAATGAAAGAGTATTTTTCATTATGGATATTTCGCCCTTCCATGCTTCAATCTGAGTGCTCTGCACAGTACCGTGATAGCTGTCGCAAAGGGTTCCAAGCACTGATTGTTCATCAGCTGACAAAAAATCGACAACTTGATCATGGTATAAACAACGAGTGCTTTTATTCAAGATAGTAGGCCTCCCATCATGATTCCTCCAACATTCCACTGAGTATCTTATCTATTATCACCTTATCCGCCGGCAGCCAGTCCACATCATACATCTCGCCTGCGGTCAGCCACCTTGCCGCCTCAGCTTCATTCAGAACGATCTCATCGTTCACGACCTCGCACCAGTAGCAGTACATCGTCAGGTGAAAGTCGGGGTAGTCATACTCGATGACATCTATCAGCTCCCCGGCCTTGATATCAACGCAAAGTTCTTCCTTTATCTCACGGACGAGAGCTTTTTCGGGAGACTCTCCCGCCTCTATCTTGCCGCCGGGAAACTCCCAGCGACCTTTGTATTCGCCGTATCCTCTCGCCGTCGAAAGTATCCTTCTCCTGTTCTCCAGCGAATCACATATTACCGCCGCGGCAACTTTTACGTTTTTCATATCAAACAATCCAATCCCGTTCAGAAAAATCAATCAGATAATCCAAAATGCAAGGCTCTGAAAAAAGCATTGTTATCCTGATTGGGTGAAAGTCCCGATACCTGTCCGTCCCCTGCTTCGATTATTTTCCATGTACCGTCAGACAGTTCGGCATAATCAATGGTATAGAGCGGACTGCCAAGATTTGTATATTTTTTGATCAGTTCTTGCGGGGGCTCAGGGGTATACTCTCCTTGAAGCGAATTCCGAGATACCGTCCCGATCTCACCGTTTATGTAGAATACCCTGTACTCGTTAGTTCGTTCACCATATTTTTTGAGATCATAATACTCCTTGATACAGATTCCGCCGGTATAAAGACCGCTTCGATATTTCTGAAATATCTTCATCTGTTCTTCAAAATCTTCTTTTGTTATACTACTTTCAAAACATTTTGGAAATTCCGTTCCCTTGACCGATTTTACATAATCCTTTACCATAAATTTAGAAAAGGTCTTTTTGACCTCATCAAGATCAACGATACCGTCAGGATATATAAGCATTCCGGCAGTATCATTTCCAAATTCCGGATATATTTCAGGGAAGATGTGAAAATGCCTGTATTGTTCCGGGGACGTGATCAGACTGATTTTTTTATCGGCAAGTTTTTTATAAAATGACGAATATATCTCAGGCTTCATCATCCAGCCGCGATAGATACATCTTGAATTATATTCCGGCTCATATGAGAGCTCAAGCCTACCCTCACTGTCCCATATATAATCGGAATACAATATCATGTCAAACAATCCAGTTTCTAAAACAGCATTGTATTCTTCCATAAAACTTTCATCTGCTTTATGTTTATTAAAATAGTCGGAAGGAAATAAAACGATCATTCGATCATTATCCCTATCAATCGCATACCGCACACACATCATCTTCTTTCATGCACAGCTTACCATTCAGGAAATACTATATCCTACTAACCAAAATACCACTGACAAACCGCCGGCTCGCTTGCGCTCGCCATAAAGCCGATTATCAAAAAGCATCTTGCACCGCTCGCCGAATTCATAATCCCGGCCGCTTACATCTCAGGACTTCTTGTAATGCCATATATCTTTAAATATGTTCTTGCCCAACACAATCTATACTGTATTTCCGTTTGACTTGATTTTTCAGAGTGCTGAAAATCCATTATCTGTTCTGAAAGGTTTAATTTACTAATAACCTCTGAATATATCTCATTGATAGTTGCAGAACCACCTAAATCCTGTAATGCCTAGAGTGTTGGATTAATTAGGTCACTGTAGCTTGGTATACCTTTAGGGATGTTTTTCTTCCAGCCATAATGCTCACCATCCATATTATCAAAATCAACTTTTAATCTATTAGAATAATATTATAGAATATACTATACTATAACATTTATTCTTTATAAAGTCAAGCAAGTACATAATCATTAAGTTCAATCCCGTTGTAGTACTACAATATATGTACCCAAGAAGAACATCATCAGCCACATGAAATGAGAAGGAGGTACCGCTGTTTGAGGATAAAGATCACTGGCGGAACGCTCGACCGCCGCAACGGCAAATGGTATCTCGTCATCTACCCCTATAACTCGGAAACGCACGAAAGGCTCCCGAATCAGTGGGTATCCACCGATCTTCCCGAAAAGAACAACAAGCGCAACGCACAGCGTATGCTTGACGATTACCTCTCCGAACACCGCGGAACTGCTATACTCGGCGACGGAAAGAGCTTCGCGGACTTCTACCGCGAATGGCTGAGGATCGAGAAAATGCAGGTCAAGGAGAACACATACACTACATACGTCTGGACAGCCGAGAAGTACATAATACCGTACTTCACGAAGCACACTGTCTCCCTCGAAAAGATGAAGACCTCGGATATCGACCTGTATTACTCATTCCTGCTCGAAGAATGCGACCTCTCCGCCTCGACCGTGAGAAAGCATCACGCGAACATCCGGAAGGCGCTCCAGTATGCCGTAGATACAGAACTTATCCCTAAGAACCCCGCAGCGAAGGCAACGCTCCCGAAGAAGCAGAAGTTCATCGCCTCGTGTTACAGCATCGAGCAGCTCAACAAACTGCTCGATGCGTCGAAAGGCACCGAACTGGAAGATGTCGTCCATATAGCGGTCAATTACGGTATGCGCCGCAGCGAGATACTCGGTCTGCGCTGGTCATCGGTTCATCTTGAAGACGGCTATATCACTATCGAAGGGACCGCAGTTCCGAATGCAGGTCAGGTCTTATATTCCGATGAGACAAAGAACCGTTCGAGCAACCGTTCGCTTCCTCTCACGGAACAGGAGATAGCTTTCTTCCGCGGCATCAAAGCTAAGCAGGCGAACAATGCAGAAGTGTTCGGAGACTGCTACACGCACAGCGATTATGTCTGTACCCACACCGACGGAAGACCTATCCGCCCCGACTATGTTACTCACGCTTTCAAGCGCATCATCAGCAAAGCGGGGCTGCCCGATGTGAGATTTCATGATCTCCGCCATTCTTTTGCTACTGTTTACATAAACCACGGCGGAGACCTCAAACATTTGCAGGAATGGCTCGGTCACAGCAAGATAGATACCACCGGAGATATCTATTCGCATCTGAACTACCGCTCAAAACAGGAAATGGCTCAGCAGATGACCGGTTTGCTCTCCGCTGACAGATCGGAAACAACAGATGCCGGTACTGCCGACACTCCTGCCGCAGGTAAATACAAAACACGAAAGTAAGAAAATCGTCAGATAATCGTAAGATAAACGTAAAATACAAAAAGCCGCGCCGTTCGCAGATCACAGCAAACGGCGCAGCTACGGGAAAAATCAATGGTCTGCCCGACGGGAATCGAATTGTATTCAACATATATTTCAGATTATTGTGATATGTATTATTTTGCGTATTTACGCCGATTCTCGTGTGTTTCTTATCATTTTCTGTTCTAACTTACCGTATCTTTTCAAAGTATGTAAAGGACAAGAATTCTTATGAGCATACTCCTGTTAATATGTTAAACCGGGCATGACCATATCAGATCACGCCCGGTTATTATTAGCATACAAAAAGCGCATAGAAAAGCGCATAGAATTTCGCGGTTTTGCGTGTGTAGGTGTGTAAACGGCGCATCTGCGCAGTTTGATGGTGTGTATAGCGGTGTGTATGAGGTGTGTATATTCTGAAGAATTAAAGAGATTGAAATAATGTATATTGACAGTTTCTGCCAACTGTGATAAAATGTAGGTAATAAAAATCCTTGCATATAATGCAAGGATAAACTGCACACACTGTGCTGAACGGAATCACCGAACGATTTCGAGATATCTTTATTTGAACGCATAGTGTAATTTTACAGGGTAGTCATTCCTGTGAATAAATAATATCACATAAGAAAGGGTTTGTCAAGATGGAAAAAGAAAAAATATTTCTTGGTCTGGATATAGGAACTAATTCCGTCGGCTGGGCTGTAACAAATCAATCGTACAAGCTTAAACGTTATCGTGGTAATCTTATGTGGGGTGTACACCTGTTTGATGAAGCAAATCAAGCAGAAGAACGCCGTTCTTTCCGTACCTCTCGACGCCGTCTTGACAGACGGCAGCAGCGCATACGGCTTTTGCAGGATCTGCTTGCACCAGCAGTGATTGAAAAGGATCCTGAGTTCTTTTTGCGTTTGAAGGAAAGTGCATTGCTTCCCGAGGATTTTCAGTACCGAAAACACGACTTATATTTTAATGACAGCGAATTTAATGATTCAATATACTATCAGCAGTACCCCACGATTCATCATCTTATATGCGAATTGATGAGTAATGATGCTCCGCATGATATTCGTCTGATATATATAGCATGTGCCTATCTATTGGGACATCGCGGACACTTTCTGCGTGATATTGATCCCGATCGGGTGGACGACCTTCTTGACTTTTCAAGTCTGTATCAAGCGTTCAGACAGTGGTTTATTGATCAGGATGCTGATGATATGATTCCGGACGACATTGATACTTTTAAAAGCATCATGTTGGATCAGCGCGGAGTAAAAGCACGTGAAAACCAATTCAAAGAGAAATTATATGGTAAAAAGATTCCTAAAACAGATACTGATATAGTCGATATCGCATTATTGATAAAACTGCTCTCCGGCGGAACTGTGAAGTTGTCAGCTTTGTTTCGTACAGATTCCTATAGTGAGTTGGAAAAAGATTCGGTATCTGCTGCGAGCACAGAATTTGCAGACGAACTTCTTTTGCTCATGCCAGATATTCAGGAAAGTCATTCTGATCTGTTGTATGCAGTACATGATCTATATGACTGGTCTGTGCTGATGGGAATGCTTGATCCTGCTGAAAGCGGAAGAAGAAGCACTATTTCTGAGGCAAAGGTAAGGATATATGAAACACACCGTAATGATTTGCATGATCTGAAGGATATCTGCGGTCGTTATCTTAACAAGAAACAGTTTGATGAGATTTTCCGTGATAAAGCGACAGCCAATAATTACGTATGGTACAGCTATCATTTCAAAGATAAGATACCCGATACGGGCAAACGTGTTTATCAGGAAGATTTCTGCAAATTCATCAAAAAATATCTCGATAAGATAAAGCCAAATAAAGAAGATTCCGATATATATGAACGTCTTATAGAAAGAGCAGAATCACATACTCTCTGTCCAAAACAGGTATCATCGGACAACCGTGTTATCCCATATCAGTTATATTATACTGAACTGAAATGTATCCTTGAAAATGCCTCCAGATATATCTCACTGTTAAATCAAAGCGATGAATACGGAACCGTTGCAGAAAAGATACTCAGCATCATGTGTTTCCGTGTACCTTATTATGTCGGTCCCCTTGTATCTGAACAGAAGAACAAGCAGGCGTGGATGGCTCGCAAAGCCGAGGGAAAGATATATCCGTGGAATTTTGATGAAAAAGTTGACCGTGATGAAAGTGAGAGGCGTTTTATTGAGCGTATGACCTGTTCATGTACATATCTTGCAGGTGAAACTGTTCTGCCTAAATATTCTCTTTTATATTCAAAATTCTGTGTCCTTAACGAAATAAACAATCTTGCAATAGACGGTGAGAGAATATCAGCAGAAGTAAAGCAGAAGCTCTATGAAGATAAGTTTGTACATCAAAAACGCCGTGTGACAAAAAAATCTATAAAGCAGTTTTTATTTGAAAACGGATACATGGCAGAAGAACAAACTGTTTCAGGTGTGGATGATACCCTGAAATCAACGCTACGTTCCTATCACGATTTCAAAAAGCTTATGTCAAATGGCATTCTTTCAGAATCCGAAGCAGAAGATATCATAGAACATATCACCGTGACAAAAGATAAAAAAAGACTTCTGAAATGGATCAACGGAAAATACCCGAAATTAAGCAAGGACGATGCGCGTTTTCTCTCAAACCTAAATTACAGTGATTACGGCAGACTTTCGCGCCGCTTTCTTGAGCAGGTCTATGATACGGATCCGGCTTCCGGAGAACTTCACTCTGAACATAATCTTATAAACGCGCTTTGGAATACTAATGAAAACCTGATGCAGCTGTTGAGCGACCGTCATGGTTATATTAGTGCAATTGAAGAATATAACCGCAGTTGGTACACAGATCATCCTTTATCATTGGAACAGCGAATGGATGCAATGTATCTGTCCAAGCCTGTCCGCAGAGCAGTTACACGCACACTGGATATCGCAAAGGAGCTTCGCTCGCTTCTTCCCGATAAGCCTGACAAAATCTTTATCGAAATGGCTCGCGGCGACGAACCCGATAAAAAGGGAAAGTCGGCAAGCTCAAGGAAAGAAAAAATCAAAGAATGGCTTTCCGGAATGAGAAAGGAACTGGGTTCGTCAGAATATGATTTTGATCTGTTGAATAAGCAGCTTGACAGGATGAATGATAACAGTCTGCAAAGCAAAAAATACTATCTCTACTTCATGCAGCTCGGAAGATGTATGTATTCTAACAAGGAAATAAAGTTTGAGGAAATAGCAAATGAGTCAATGTATAATATAGATCATATATATCCTCAGTCTAAATGTCCCGGGGACAGTCTTGACAATATCGTACTTGTTCTTTCCGAACTGAACGGTCAGAAAAGCGACAAATACCCAATTGATGCATCGATTCGCAAAAAGATGCATACATTCTGGAGTATGCTAAGAAGGAATGAGCTTATATCTCAGAAAAAATATGAACGGCTTACAAGGAGCACACCTCTGACAAATGAAGAATTAGCGGGATTTATCCAACGGCAGCTTGTTGAAACGCGCCAGTCAACAAAAGCAGTTTCTGTCTTGCTGAAGGCGATCTTTCCTGACTCTGAGATAGTTTATGTAAAAGCCGAACTGGCATCGCGCCTGCGTCACGATATGGATATGCTGAAATGTCGCGAGTTGAACGACCTTCATCACGCCAAGGATGCATATCTGAATATTGTGATAGGAAATGTTTTCCATGAACGATTTACAAAGCGGTTCTTTGAGCATATCGACACCGAGAAGTATTCACTTCGTCTGTTTGAAAAGCAAACTAATGGAAATGCAAAGGGACTTCTGACGTATAATATAAAAAACGCATGGGATCCGAGTACCTCATTTGAGACTGTGCGCAGCATGATGCGCAAAAACAGTATCAGATATGTAAGATATTGTTATCGCAGGAAGGGCGGATTATTCAACCAGCAGCCCGAACGTGCCAAAGAAAACCTTATTTCGAGGAAAGCTGATCTTCCTACGGAAAAATACGGCGGTTATAACAACAGTACAGCCTCTGCATTTCTTCCGGTAAAATATCATGACAGATTTATCATTATCCCTTTGGAACTGAGGTTTATGGAAGAAATAATGCATAATGAGCAAGAAAGACATAAATATGCAGGACAGACACTTTCAGCAATACTTGAAGAAAACGCAGATCCTGCCGCAGTTTCATTTCCTCTAAATGACAGGCTGCTGAAAATAAACACAATGCTGGAGGTTGACGGTTTCCGTGTCAATCTGATACAGAAATCGAACAAAGGAAGAACTCTTGTAATCACATCGGCAGAATCACTCTCAGCGGATCCCGATACCGAAAGATATATTAAGCGACTGTCAGCCTATGCGCAGAAGAGCGAAAACGGAAAAAAATATCAGGTGACATCATTTGATCGTATAACACCTGAGGATAACGAGAAGCTGTTTGAATGGCTCTGCAATAAATGTGAAACGACAAAGTATTCAAGGATGTTCACAAAGCTGATACAAAAGATCAGAGCCGGAAAAACAGATTTCCTGAAGCTATCATGTTCCGAACAGGCAATTGCACTCCTTCAGCTTGTATCATTGCTGAAAACCGGAAGATCAAGCGGATGTGATCTTAAAGTATTCGGTGCAAGCGGACAATCGGGTGTTCTTACCTTAAATTCGGATATCAAAAAGATCAAGGGTATCAGCAACATCTATGTGATAGACCAGTCTCCGACAGGTTTGATAGAACGCAGATCAGAAAATCTGCTGACACTGTGAGCTGGCGTACTGTCATTATCACCCAGAGAGCAAAGCTGGATATGAAAAATGGATATCTCGTTGTGAGGACCGATCAGGAGCAAAAACGTGTGCATCTTGATGAGATCTCGGTCCTCATGATCGAGAATTCCGCAGTATCGATTTTCATTGTAAATCTGAGAAGCTATCTTGGACAGAAAGAGACGGAAGAATTGTTTCGCAGTATTATCCTGCATAAGCTGTCCCTGATCTGTATCGAAAACAGAGAATATCCTATGATTTCCTGTGAAAACAGACTTATCGTCGATGAAGATCAGTGTGTGATATAACTTGACATTTGTGTCAGAAAGTGATACAATATTATAAAGAAAAATGACTCCCTGTAAAACACACGGCGGGTAGTGTCGCTTTTCTCAGATTTGGGGTTTGAGAGTAGTGTAATTTTATAGGGTAGTCATACAGTGCCATTTGGGTCATCCTCCTTAAAATGTTTGAGAGTAGTGTAATTTTATAGGGTAGTCATACAGAGAAAAAAGCCGATGAAGTATCAAAGCGGGTTTGAGAGTAGTGTAATTTTATAGGGTAGTCATACCACGACAAGCGGTCAGACGGGCGGCGGCTAGTTTGAGAGTAG
>JAILFE010000280.1 GCA_024697725.1 Oscillospiraceae bacterium | reverse complement strand
GACGGGAAGGAGCTTTCCGCCGATGAGATAGCAGGGAAGAGCGGCAAGGTGACGATCCGCTTTGACTACTTCAACAATACCTCAAACAAAGTGACCATCAACGGCAAGGAAGAGAATGTAGTAACTCCGTTCATGATGGCGACAGGACTTGTTCTTGACAACGAAAAGTTCACAAATATAGAAGTCAAGAACGGCAAATCGGCTTCCGACGGCGGAAAGACGACTGTATTCGGTGCAGGATTCCCCGGTCTCAAGAAGAGTCTCGGCATTTCTGATGATACGGATATTGAGATACCAGACTATGTGGAGATAACAGCGGATACATCGGATTTCTCGCTCGCCGCAACGGTTACAATAGCTACAAATCAGATATTCAGCGAGCTTACGGCAGACGGCGATCTTGATATATCCGAGCTCACAGACGCGCTCGGCAAGCTCAGTGATGCATCAGGGGAGCTTGTTGAAGGCTCCGGCGATCTTGCCGAAGGAGCAGACAAACTGCTTGACGGGAGCAATGAGTTCGGCAGCGGGCTCCATAAGCTGACAGACGGCGTAAATGAGCTTCACGATAAGTCGGGAGCGCTTACCGACGGTATATCTCAGCTTTCCGAGGGTGCAGGCGGACTTCGTGACGGACTTTCTTCTCTTTGTGACGGTTCGGAACAGCTTTCAGGCGGTATATCACAGGTGACAGACGGTCTCGGCTCATCTCTGGAGGGGATAGCCTCCGCAAAGACAGGCGCCGACGGTCTCAGGGAGGGTGCCGACAGTCTTAAAGCAGGAGCGCAGAGTCTGAAGGAAGGCACAGGAAAGCTCACAGCAGGCACAGATCAGCTCTCCGAGGGCGCAGCAAAGCTGGATTCGGGCATAGAGAGCGAGGGCAAGGGTCTTGACAGCCTTGCGGCAGGGATAGATACGACCCGCAGCTCTCTTGAAAAGACCATAGCCGCGAATGAGCAGATACTGGACGGACTTAAGGCTATGTATGCGGCTACGAAGTCCGAAGATGTAAAGACTATGATAGATTCTCTTTCGGCAACTATAGAGTATCAGAAGCAGATAGCTGCATCCATGGCTGACGGCAATGGCGGCATAAAGGACGGCGTAACAAAGCTTTCTGAGGGCAACAGGCAGCTCTCTGGCGGCATCGACGGGCTCTCGGCAGGTATAGACAGTCTTTCGGACGGAGCACAGGGACTTGACGCGGGCATAGATCAGCTTTCAGGCGGCATTGATAAGTTATCTGCAGGTGCAGGCAGTCTCAGCGAAGGTATCGGCAGTCTCGATGCGGGGACACGCAGGCTCTATGAAGGCAGCAAGAAAACAGGCGAGGCAGCCGCATCCGTATACGGCGGAGCAGCGAAGCTCTATGACGGCAGCGTTCAGCTCTGCGGCGGCATAGATTCACTGAATGACGGCGGTACAGAGCTTTCCGCAGGCGTGAACAGACTCTATGAGGGCAGCGAAGAGCTCCTCACAGGCTGGGACACGTTCAGCAGCGGCATTGATGAGCTCAATGACGGAGCACACAAGCTTTCCGACGGTATTTCCGAATTCGACGAGGACGGAATACAGAAGCTGAAGAATACTCTTGACGATGATATCTCCGGTCTTGCAGACCGTTTCAACGCAATGACCGATGCTTCGAGGAATTACAGATCGTTCTCGGGTATAGCAGACGGAATGGACGGCAGTGTTACATTCATTATAAGGACAGAAACAGTAGGAGAATAATTCGTCCTGCTGTCCGGATATCACTTTTCAGATATCTGCTTTATGCTCCGGCGGTAAAACAAGCTGCCTCAGTAATAGATCAGAGCACGATAAAGAAGATTAAGAAAGACTTCCGATACTTGGTGTCGGAAGTCTCTTTGCGTTTGGATTTGACATGACACAGATAATGTGTTATAATCGTTATTAAAGTAGCACCGCGCAATTCTTGTGCAGTATTGCATTAAGATAAAACGAAATATACAGGAGTAAAACATTATGGCTGGTAAAAAGGCTTTGGTTGTCATTGATATGCAGAATGACTATCTGTGGGAAAAGAGAAAAGCAATGTTTTCCTATAATACAGACGAACTTGTAAATGCTGTAAACAACGCTGTTTCTTCGTATAAAGAAAAGGGATATGATGTTATCTATATTGCACAGATGTTCCCGGATATCATCACAAACAAATGGTTCATCGGCTTTTCGATAAAGGGAACGGAAGGGGCAGAGCTGTACAGCAGACTGAATATTGTGTCGGATCTGTACTTTGAGAAAAATCTGCCCGATACATATTCGTCAAAAGCATTCAGGGATCATATGAAAACGCAGGGCTATACCGAGATAGTTCTGTGCGGTCTTGACGAATGCGGTTGTGTAGGAGCTACTGCAAAAGGAGCTGTGAAAACAGGGGCAAAGGTTTTTATGCTTGAAAACTGTATCGGCAGACGCTTTTCGGATGATAAAGTAAAGAAGATGCGGGACAGCCTTACCTCTTTAGGCGTAGAATATATAAAATATCAAGAGCCATTGACGTGAACGTCTGAGCCGAAGGATACCTTGTTAAATATGGAAAAAAGCCAAAAAGAAAAAATATTCCGTGATGCTCCCGTGGGAAAAGCGGTGTTCACGCTCGTGATACCGACAGTCCTGAGCCAGATCATCACCGTTGTATATAATATAGCAGATACGTTTTTCATCGGTCAGCAGAACGATCCCGATCAGGTCGCCGCAGCGACTGTGATAATGCCTGTATTCATATTCCTGACGGCATTTGCGAATCTTTTCGGGATAGGCGGCGCAAGCGCTATCTCGCGCTGTCTCGGCGCGGGTGACAGGAAAAGAGCTGCCGGGAGCGCAGCGTTCTGTGTACGCTCGGCGGCAGTGCTCGCTCTTGTGTACGGTATGCTGCTTTTCCTGCTGAAAGCGCCTCTGCTGCCGCTGCTGGGAGCAAACGAAGCTTCATATGACTACTGCTGCGAGTATATGCTTTGGACAGTGGGGATAGGCGCTGTTCCGACAGTCATGAATGTATGTCTTTCACACCTTGTACGTTCGGAGGGGTATTCCGGACAGGCGGGCTTCGGAGTTGCGCTCGGAGGGATACTCAATATACTGCTCGATCCGGTATTTATAATAGTACTTCATCTCGGTGTGGGCGGCGCGGCTATAGCGACAATGCTTTCAAATACGGCAGCGGCGCTCTATTTTGTGATATTCCTGCACAGGATCCGCGAAAATACCGTGATATCATTCGATCTTCGCAGACCCGTGTTCAGCGCGGCGATAGCAGCCGATGTGCTGCGCGGCGGTCTTCCGAGCTTTATCATGACACTTATGAGTACAGTATCAAATATGGCACTCAATCATCTTGTCGCATCCTTATCAAATGAGGCAGTGGCGGGTATGGGTATAGCCAAGAAGATAGATTCCGTTGCATATTCGATAGCGTTTGGTATGGCACAGGGCGTTCTGCCGCTGATAGGCTTCAACTATGCCGCCGGGAACAGGGAGAGGACCAAAAGATGCATAGGAGTATCTTTTTTCAGCAGTATTGCGATATCCATTGTCGGGATGATAATGCTGTTCTTCCTTGCGCCCCATGTAGTATCGGGCTTTATCGGCGATGAGAGCACGGTCGCATACGGACAGCACTTTCTGAGGATAATCTGTCTTGCCTGTCCTACGACCGCCGCCAATTTCATGATAATAACCGTATTTCAGGCAACGGGCGCGGGCGTGCGTCCGCTGATACTCTCGCTTCTGAGGAAGGGGAGCCTTGATGTGCCGCTCATGTTCCTGCTGTACGGCATCTCCGGCAGCGAGGGCATAGCATGGGCAACTCCTGCCGCCGATCTGCTTGCCATGATAACGGCGCTCTGTATGTTCATACCTTATATGAAGAGCATTGAGAAAAGGATAGATACATAATGCAAATGACCGCCCTGGGGCGGTCATTGAGTATACACTATATAGTTTAGCAGAAGGCAGGTGTTTATAGTATGGGACAAATAAACAGATTTTTTCTATAAATGGTGATGTATATGGTGTATTGAAAGATTTGGGTTTTGGAGTATCTTACAATCAGATCGCTTCAAAGTACAGCTGTATCTGGAATAGATGATAAAGAAATGACTACGGACAAAACACTATTAAAGCATGTGTTTGTGGAGGATTGAAATGACTAAAGAAGAAGCCATTATGATATTAAAAAATTATCTTATTGATTGTGGTAAATCCAAAGAAATAATAGATTCTGATTTTCAAGTCTGCAAAGAAGAAAGAAACTCAAATATAACAAGTTTTTTAATCAGGCATACATTAAAAGCGGCTGAAACAACTCCCATAGGTCAAACTCTTGACCATGTAATTTATTATGTTGACGATAACGGCAGATGTTTACCTTTACCGGTTTAACAATTCTTTAGCGATATCAATGGGGGCAATAACAATGAAACTTGATTTTGACTGTATCCGAGATGTCTATGAATTCTGAGCTTACGGATTGTTTTTATTGGGATGGGAGCCTGACTTTTATGATGAGTATATAATGTCTGCTGTACTTATCGAACATAGGACAAAACAAAACCCTCCGCAGGATAACTCCTGTGGAGGGTAAATAAGCTGCTTTTGCAGCTGGAGGCGCCACCCAGAATCGGACTGGGGATCAGGGAGTTGCAGTCCCTTGCCTTACCGCTTGGCTATAGCGCCGTATGGAGCGGATTACGAGGCTCGAACTCGCTACCTCCACCTTGGCAAGGTGGCGCTCTACCAGATGAGCTAAATCCGCGTTATGGCGACTCGGATGAGACTCGAACTCACGACCTCCGCCGTGACAGGGCGGCGTTCTAACCAACTGAACTACCGAGCCGTGTATGGTGGGAACAATAGGGCTCGAACCTATGACCCTCTGCTTGTAGGGCAGATGCTCTCCCAGCTGAGCTATGCTCCCATACCACATACCGCGCCACATCTGAGTTATCACACTCTCGTGACGACTATTATAGTATACTACAACTTTTTGATTTTGTCAAGCCTTTTTTTGAAAAAATTCAAATATTTTTTTCGAGGGCAGTATTTTGCCGAAAACAGTCGTTGCTAATATTTTGTTTACACTATATTTATAAATTATACTGATATTTTATGATTGCCTGTGATAAAATAACAATTGTTGTACTGTACTTTGCCGATAAAGCACGGTGTTTGAGAATCATACCTTTATGATCGCGTCTGTTCATGGATATTCGTGAATATCCTGCGGCGGTCACTGTCTGATAACGGATGATGATATGAAGATTACCAGAAAAAATATACTGATGATCCTGCTTGCGGGGAGTCTTGGATTTATATGGATAAATTCGATGCTCACTGCAAATGTTTCGGGAGGGATGAGC
Source organism: Oscillospiraceae bacterium (assembly GCA_024697725.1). Lineage (GTDB taxonomy): Bacteria > Bacillota > Clostridia > Oscillospirales > Ruminococcaceae > RGIG4694. Next base: position 2,297 of record JAILFE010000280.1, on the reverse strand, counting down.
AGTCAGCTCGGAAGATTAATCGCAAGTATTTTCGGCGATACCTTTATTACCGACGGGATACTTCGCAAATTCGCCCATGCGCTTGAATTTTCCGTGCTCGGCACGATACTCTCGCTGCTTTTATATGACGTGCTGAAGGATAAGCTGACACTTGTCGCGCTGTGCGGGCTCTCTTCCGCTTTTATAGATGAGACCATACAGATGTTCACACCCGGGCGTTCTGCACAGATACGTGATATGTGGATTGATCTTCTCGGGTTTTCCTGTGCAGTGGGGATAGTATTCTATACAAGATACAGAAAAAAATGATCCGCCGCTGATTTTGTTTATTTTATGTATAAATAGTGCAAATATGTATAATATTGACAAAACCCCTTGCAAATTAAAGGAATATATGGTATAATCCAATAAAGACGATATATACACTGACCTCTGCTGAAAAATGAACATTTTACAGTGATGCTCCGCTGCTGTGCGGGGGCTGATGTGTCTGACAGAAATAGTATCATATTATATATATTATTGCCGGAGATGCTTTTCCGATATCCGGCAAGTGCTTTGCCGGGCTGACGGGAGAAGTGATCTTATGCTTAAACATAAAACCATTGCCGTGTGTGTTACGGGATACAATAAGGACAATGAAATGAAGGCTGTAAAGGGCATTAAGGACAAGTGCAGGGAATACGGCTATAACGTTCTTGAATTTGTCAATACGATCGTCAAGCCGGAGCTCAATTCAAATATCGTCCTTGATAAAAATGTTGTCAACGGTGAGATGCAGATATTCAAGCTCATTAACTATGATCTTATCGATGCGGTCGTTATATTCGGCGATTCTTTTCTTGACGGCGATGTTTTTTCCCGCATCGTTAAGACCGCAAAGGAGCGTGGCATCCCTCTTATAGATATCGATGATGAGATGCATACCGGCGTAAATAAGATCACTCTGAGCAACCGCTATGCTATGGAATCGGTCATACGGCATCTGATAGAACATCACGGGCTTACCGATATCGCTTTTATAAACGGATTCAGAAATAATGTGCAGTCGGATGAAAGACTGTCGGCATATAAAAAGATACTCACCGAGCATAATATACCGATCCGTGAGGATATGATATATTACGGCGAGTTCTGGACAAAATCCAAGGAATGCACGGAGGAGATCATCAGAAAGGGCAGGCTCCCTCAGGCAATTGCCTGCGCGAATGATACTATGGCGTGCTTCTGCATGGATGTTCTCAAATCACATAATATAAGGATACCCGAAGATATCATAGTGACGGGCTTTGACGGGCTGGTCAGCGGCAGCGACTATACTCCGAGCGTGACCTCGGTCAGACGTGCGCTGTATACCGCAGGAACGACCGCTGTCGATCTTCTGAAAAAGTTCTTTGAAGGAGAGGAGCTTCCCGCAGAGACATTCGTTGAGTCGGAATTTGTGGAGGGACAGTCCTGCGGATGCGTGACCGAGGAATACAAGGTGGATATCCCGTATGAACGCAGATTTGACGTTGTACACGGATATAAGCAGTTCCACAAGTATATCCTTGATATGAATATCGAATTTTCCAATGTAAAGGATCACAATGATCTGTTTACTCCGCTTTATTTCGGTGCCAAGCTGCTCAGCATAGATACATTATATATATGTATAGATTCAAGGATAGCGAACGGACAGGATATACTCGATGTTGACAAGGCGCCGCTCGATGAATGGGGAGTGCCTCCGAGGATGAAATCAATGATATTACTCGGGCATAATGTTCCCGTAGGCTATGAATTCGATATCTGCGAGCTGATACCGGGCGGGCTGCATGACGATGAAGGCTGCTTCGATTATATGTTCCTCTCGCTGTATTTCAAGAACAATTTCCTTGGCTATATGGCTTTCATCCCGCCGGAGGGCTATATCGAAAGCGCATTCCTTTCAACATGGATCGTTGCCATAAACAACAATGCCGGGAGCTTTTATCTTAATAATAATCTAACTGTGGCATTGGAAGAGCTTCAGAGACTGTATCTCCGTGATATGCTCACAGGTTTCTTTAATAGGCGCGGACTTAATAGATATGAGAACTCATTCATTTCATCGTCACTCAAAGATGAAAAGATCATCGCCGTGGTGTGTGCGGATGTGGATAATCTCAAAAAGATAAATGACAGCTTCGGTCATGAGGAGGGCGATAATGATATCGTCGTAAGCGCAAACGCCATGAAGGAGGCTTTCCCGAATGACAGTATCCTTGTAAGGACGGGCGGAGACGAATTTCTCATTTATGCGGCATTCGACGAAC